>JBBTGK010000025.1:0-4844 GCA_038060635.1 Cyanobacteriota bacterium
TATAAACTTGTTTTTTAAAATAGTTTCAATACTTTTCTATAAAATAAGTAACTATGATGACCTTCACAACAAACATCAGTCTGAATACCTTCAAATTCGTTTATAGAATTTACTAAAGGTATCATATATTCATCTAAAGGCTCATCAATTATTGATTTACTTAATTTCTTTATTAGAGAATTTGTTTTTTTATTAATTAACATTATAAAAACTAGATTACAAACGGCTTTTCACATGTAAAAGCTTTACATATATAAACAGTAGTTTTATTATCAATGCATTTTTTCCCCGACAGTATGTCATTTTTAAAAATATCTAAAATAGTTTCTTCATTTTCACTAATAAAATAAAAAACAGCATCTTTTTTATATATTTCTGATACTTTTTTAAGTATTTCTTTTTTATCATCACTAGAGTTATGAACTATAACTATATCAACAGGAGGATTAATAAAAAAATCTAAGTTACATAATAAACTAGAAACACCAGAAGAATATCTTTTTATAGAATCGCTAAAAATAGAAAACATTTGTTCTGCTTTTGGTAAAAAATCTTTATTATTAGTTAATCTCGATAAAAATAAAAGGTTTCGTATTGCTATAGAATTACCTGAAGGCATAGAATGATCAGTTATTTCTTTTGTTCTTACAATTAATTCCTCATGATTTTTTCCTGTAAAAAAGAAGGCTCCTTTTTCGTTATCATAAAAGTTTTCTATCAAGATTTTATTTAATAATAATGCTTTTTCTAAATAATCTTTTTCAAAAGTTACTTGATTTAAATCTATTAAAGCAGAAATTAAAAAAGAATAATCTTCTAAATAAGCATTATATTTTGAGATATTATCTTTATATGTTCTTAATAACAAATCATCTTTGTACATTTTAGAAAAAATAAATTCAATGGTTTTATTAGCAATTTCCAAATATTTTTCATCTCCTAGAACTTGGTATGCTTTAGCAAAAGCAGATAACATTAAGCCATTCCAAGCAGTTATTATTTTTGTATCTTTATTTGGAAAAACTCTTTTATTTCTCGTTTCAAAAAGTATTTTTTTACTTTCAGAAAAAATAATATTTAATTTTTCTTTTTCTTGATCTGTTTTTTCATCAAATTCTTCATATAAAAATTGAAGATTACTTTTTCCATGTTCAAAGTTTCCATGTTCTGAAACATCAAAAAACTCACAAAAAACATCTCCTTTTTCAGAACCTAAAAGTTTTAAAATTTCTTTTTTTGTCCAAGCATAAAATTTACCTTCTTCTCCTTCACTATCAGCATCTTGAGTTGAGTAAAAACCACCATTTTCATTATACATTTCTCTAATTATATAATTTAAAGATTCTTCAGCTTTGTTTTTATAAAAATCATTTTTTGTTATTTGGTACATTTCCAAAAGTTGTTTTATTAAAAGCGAGTTATCATAAAGCATTTTTTCAAAATGAGGAATTAACCATTTTTCATCAACAGAATATCTAAAAAAACCTCCTCCTAAATGATCATAAATACCACCATTACACATTTTTGTTAAGGTAAGTTCAGCCATATCTAAATATTCTTTTTCATTTGTATTTAAATAATGTCTAATTAAAAGATCTATATTAAAAGTATTTGGAAATTTTGGTTTGCTTCCAAATCCCCCATTTTCGCCATCAAAATAATTTTCTAAATTAAGAATGGCTTTTTCAATGTTTTTATAACTTAAATCATTTTTAGAAGGCGAAAAATTATTTATCTGATTTAAATTTTTTAATATATTATCAGCATTTTTTTCTAATGAATCTTTTTTATCTCTATAATATTTTTCAACAGAATGTAAAACTTGTTTAAATGAAGGCATATTGTATCTTGTTGTATTTGGAAAGTAAGTTCCACCATAAAAAGGTTTCATATCTGGAGTCATAAAAACAGACATTGGCCAACCACCATGTCCAGTTAACATTTGAACTACACTCATATAAATAGTATCAACATCGGGTCTTTCTTCTTTATCAACTTTTATATTAATAAAAAGTTCATTCATTATTTTTGCTGTCTCTTCATCTTCAAATGATTCATGTTCCATTACATGACACCAATGACATGCAGAATATCCGACACTAAGAAAAATAGGTTTATCTTCTTTTTTTGCTTTTTCAAAGGCTTCAATACCCCAAGGGTACCAATCTACAGGATTATTGGCATGTTGCAAAAGATAAGGACTTGTTTCGTTTATAAGTCTATTTGGTTCTTTTTTTTTCATAAAAAAATCTTTTATTGTTTTCATTTTTTTTTAATTTATTAATTTCATTTTGATACATATTATACACACAGTAAGAAGTAAAAAGTTATGAGTGATGAGCAAAACAATTGTAAATTCATACTTATCATTATAATCTTACATTCACAATATTCTTATCTACTTACTTTTCAATTTTTACTTTTCACTAAATTACAGGTTAAGTAAAAATAAATTTAAGATAATCAAAATTTTACTAAATTTGTTAGCAAGTATAACCAAAATTTAACTATAATAGATTATTAATTATTGTATAATATTTAAGTAATTAATATACCTTAATTTATGTCGTAGGGAGTAATATAGAATGCTTAACTTGAAAAAACTTAAAGCTTTTTCAGCTTCTCTTTTAGTTGTAGCCTTTGTTGTGGGCTGTGCTGGGAAACAAACTGATACATTCGAGCCAATGTTAGATGAAACATCTGCTTTAGCTGCTGATCAAGAAGGATATCCAATTGCAGTAAGTTTTAATAATGATTACAAAGGTTTAGTAACAGAAAACGAACCTATTGCTAAAGCTGATCCAAGATCTCCTGCTAAATATTTTTTAAAATTGATAAATTCAGCTCAAAAAACACTTGATGGAGCTTTTTATGATATTGGTGATCCTGATGTAGTAAAAGCGTTTGTTGCTGCTAAAAAAAGAGGTGTTAATGTAAGAATTGTTACCGACAACGAAGGCTTAATGGATAAAGTTGACCCTACAAAACCAAGACAAACAATTGCAGATCTTAGAGCTGGTGGAATTACAGTAAAAGATGATGCTAGAGAAAAACTCATGCACCAAAAATTTATGGTTGTTGATAATAAGTATGTTTGGACAGGTTCTATGAATCTTACAACATCTTCTATGTTTCATCACAATAATAACTCAATTCAATTCAAATCTCCTGAATTAGCTCAAAACTTTAATGCAGAATTTGCTAGATATTGGGATCAAAATATGTATGGAACAAATCCTCATACAATGCCAAATCCTGTTGTTAATATAGGTTCAACACCTATTAAAACTTATTTCTCTCCAGGTGGTGGAACAATAGCTGCTATTAATGAAGAATTAAAAAAAGCTAAAAAATCAATAAGATTTATGGCTTTCTCTATGACACATAAAGATCTTTTGGCAACAATGATTGAAAGACATACTGCTGGAGTAAATGTAGAAGGTGTTTTTGATGAATGTTTAATTCCTCAATATTCAATTTTCTTCGGTCTTAAAAAAGCAGGAATGAAAGCTTATGGAGATGGAAATCAAGCTCTTATGCATCATAAAGTAATGGTAATTGATGATGAAACCGTTATTACAGGTTCTTTTAACTTTTCTAAAAGTGCAGAAGAAGGAAACAATGAAAATTGTGTTATCCTAAAATCACCAACAATAGCTAAACTTTATTTAGGTGAATATTCTAGAATTAGAAGTGCTTCATTCAATAATAAAAATTTACCTGCTTATGATCACCCAGCTTGTAGCAAACATGACTCTAAAGGAGCTCAACCTGCTAAAAATTCAATTGCTGGTGTAGAATCTCCACTTTGGGATAAATTTACAAAAGAATAATTTTAGCTTATAACTAAAACAAAAAACCGCTGTAAAAAGCGGTTTTTTTATTTTAATTGAGCAGAAGTTGTCTGAGTTTTTTTAATTATTTTAATTGAACTTTTGTAGAAAAGGTAAAACTATTTTTGAAAAATTATTTAATATTTTTTAAATTATAAAAAGCAAAAAAAAAACTAAAGTTTTACATTAGTTTTTTTTAATTAAGAATTATCTTATTTTAAACAGTTTCAAAATTATCATCAAAAAGACCAGGAAGATTTTCAACTACCATTTTTTTAGTTTCTAGATTAACATCTTTTACCAATGCTTTTACAAATGGAACTAAAATTTCTTTTTTATCTTTAGTAATAATTTCTAAAACCATGTTAGGTTCAGGATAAACACCTTTAACTTCTCCAATATAAGTTGAGTCAGGTAAATGAACCGAAAGACCTATTAAATCATCTAAATAGAAAACATCTTCTTCTTCTATTTCAAATCTTTCTTCAAAAGGAACCTTAATTAATGCTCCTGTAAATTTAGTAACATCTTCAGGATTTTTAAAATAATCAAATTTAATAAGCAAAAATTTATTAGAATCTCTTATTTCTTCTATTTTCATTTCGATTGGTTTTTTATCTTCATGAAAAAGGAAAACCCTCTCAAGATCATCAAATCTTTCTAAATAATCAGTAAGAGGATATACCTTTGCAAAACCTAAAACACCATGAGATCCTGATAGTTTACCTATGGAAACGTATTTCTTAGCCACGAACTTCGGTAACAACTCCATCTTTTATTATTATTTCTGCAGTTGACATTTTTTCATATAAATTGTCGCCTATTCCTAAGTCAACATAGCTATCAAGAGTTCCTTGAGCAAAAAATGAACCAAGTTCAAGTTGTCCAATAGTATTTAATCTTTGTAAAAGATCATTTTTACCAGCAAGCAATTGTTGTCTTTGTTGTTCAATTTGCATCTTTACATTTTCTAACTCAGGAAGTGTTGCTTTTTGTTTTTAAAGATCTGTT
>JBBTGK010000025.1:4854-18660 GCA_038060635.1 Cyanobacteriota bacterium
TTCAAGTGGTTGAAGATTTGAATCTATTTGTTGGAGATTTTGTTGAATCTCTGCTGATGCATTTGTTTTAAAAACTTCAGTTACTATTGCTTTTACAGTTACTTGTCTTTTTACGCTTATTGATTTTATTGAACTCATAATTTATCCTTTCAAAAAAAAGTTACAAACAGAATCCATTATACTTTAATAACTATATTATGAAAAGAAAAGATTATCATTGAATATATTAAAAATAATATTTTTTTGTTATAAAACAAAAGATTTAAGAAATAATAAGTGTTTTCCTTATATTAATTTTATAACCCTAAATTCTTATATTTATTAATATTTCTAGCTTATTTTTATGATAATATGTTAAATCAATTATTTAAAAAGAAAAAAAGGAATTAAAATGGGTTTTATTAAAGAATTTAAAGAATTTGCAATAAAAGGGAATGTAATTGATCTAGCTGTTGGGGTTATTATTGGAGGAGCTTTTGGAAAAATAACAGCTTCAGCAATTGAAGATATTATTATGCCTCCAATTGGGTTAGCATTAGGTGGAATAGATTTTAAAGATTTAAAAATTGTTTTTAAAGCTGGAATACAAGCAGTTAAAGAAGGAGATAAAATAATAACCCCTGAAGTTGCCGAAGTCGCAATAAGATACGGAAAATTTATTTCTACTGTATTAGATTTTACTATATTAGCTTTTTGTGTATTTATGATGGTTAAAGCTATTAATTCATTAAAAAAATCTCAACCTCCAGCTCCAGCAGTAGCTCTTGCACCTACAAAAGAAGAAGTTTTGCTTACTGAAATAAGAGATGCGATAAGATCTAAAAATTAATTTTGTATAAAAATTGTTTGTATAAAAAATTATTTGTTATTATAATTTTATATGAAGGGTTAATTATGGGTTTTTATTTGATTTTTAATAGAGGTAAAAATTATGGGGTTATTTAGTTTTTTTAAAAAATTAATTTTTTGGGAAAGTGCTTCTGATGATGATATAGAAAAAACAGAAATTAGTTTTGCAGCAGATGAAGAGGAAATTGCGGGTTTAAATTTCAAAACAGCTATTGAAGCACACTCTCAATGGAAAGTAAGATTATCTGTTTATTTAAGAGGCGGAAGAAATGAAGAACTAAAAGTTGAAAATATTGAAGTTGATAATAAATGTGTTTTAGGAAAATGGATATATGGAGAGGGTGGCGAAAAATATGGCTCTGAATTAGATGAAATAAAAAAAGTTCACGCACATTTTCATAAAGAAGCTGGTCTTGTCTTATCTACATATTTAAATGGAGATAAAGATAAAGCTACAGCATTGTTGAATGATGGCGATTACTCAAAGTATTCTGCTAATATAAAAAGAATGTTAATGCAATTATACATAAAACTAAAAGATAAATAAATTCTAGAGTACTAGAAACTCTTTTTGTATTAAAATAAAAGCAAAGCTTCAATGTATTAATTAATAAAATAAATCTTTTCAATAAAAAAAGAACTCTTGTTAGAGTTCTTTTTTTTATAAACGATTAATTATTTCTTATTTACTGTTATATCTTTTTCTGTACTAAAAGTAGCAATTATAGGTAAATGATTAGATGTTTTCAAAAATATATTACTTGGAGTAATTACTCTTGCTTTATTATCTATTTGAACAGTTTGTCTTATATATTCTTGATACATTCCACCTGAAGGCATTAAATAATCCATTCTACCTTTTTTATTAGCTTTTGAATAAGAAAAAATATCTTTTCCTAAACCAATATCTTCCACAACAAGATCATGGAAAGTAAGACCACTTGCTCTCGGATCAAGCATTAATAACATTTCAGATGAATCTGGTTCACCAGTAAAATCACCCGCTAAAAAATAATTTGATAATCTATCAGCTTTTTCATAAGCTCTAAAAAACTGTCTTACTTTTTCAACTTTATCTGCATCAGCTAAAGGACTTCCTTTTGCAGCATCTATTTTACCTACAAACATATTAAATTTATAGTTATCATTAGCTTTTAATCCTACTTGTAATAAGTTAGTAGAAATATCTGAAGGTATTTCAGTTTTTACTTCTGTAGTAGGTAATTTTGTTAATAATGCTAATTTTCCGCTTTCATTATTAATGATAGTATATTGCATTGTAGAAAGATATTTATCTACAAAAGATTTTAAATTTTCTTTTGATTTAACTTCCTGTAATGCTAAAACATCTACATTCATTGTTTTTATTGCTTCAGCTAATGAATTTAAGTCAGTTTTTTTAGCAGGATCAAATGCATTTTGAGCATTGTATGTTGCAATTTTTATTTGATTAAAAACAGCGATTGATCTTGAAAAAGTATTTACATTATCACTTTCAAGATTTATTGGATTAGAAACTTCTTGAGAACACGAAAAAGAAAGAACTGAAAAAACACTTGCTATAAAAAAAGATGTTAGCCTATTCAAATTCATTTTTATTCTCCGAAAATCCCTAAATCTACATAATATAATATTCTCTCATATATTAGTTAAAAAGTAGTTATATAATGGTTAAGAAAATATTATTTTTTAGTTAATTAACATCTTTAATTTATTGAAAACACAATAAAATATTGATTTATAATTTTTTTGCACTAAAATAAAAGTGAGTACTTAGATGAAATAAACAATATTTTACAAGAATCTTTTACTTTTATATTAAGGAGTAAAAATGTCATTAGATACATTTGATAAAGAAAAGAGTAAAAAAAATATTCCTTTTCCTTTATTTATAATAATTTTAATTGTATTGAGTTGGTTATCTTATACCGCTTATAAAAAACTAAAACCCATTGTTTTGATTGATAAAATAGAAGTAAATGGAACTTTAGAAGCAACAGAAATACAAATAAGTTCTGAAGTATCTGGAAGAGTAGAAAACTTTCCTTTTGAAGAAGGGGATTTAATAAAAAAAGATCAAGTTTTAGCAACAATAAACTCAGATATTTATAAAAATCAATTATTACAAGCAAAAGCAAATTTTTTGGCAAATAAAGCAAAATATAACAGTCTTAAATCTGGCGCAAGAAAAGAAGAAATAGAACAAGCAGATTTATTAAAAGCACAATCAGAAAAAGTTTTATCAGGTTCTACTAAAAGTTATAATGATTCAAAAGAAATTTATGATAATCGAAGCATAACTAAACAACAGGTTGATAATGCAGAAACACAATATAAAACCTCAAAAAATCAGTATGAATCATCAAAAGCAAATATTGATCTATTAAAATCATCTTTAACTGTAACAAAAAATAATTTTGAACGAACAAAAGGTTTATACAATAAACAATCCATTAGTAAACAACAATTAGATTTAGCTCAAAATCAATTAGATATTATCTTAGCTCAGCTAAAAATAGGTGAGCAAAGTTTAATTCAAACTAGAGTTAGTATGGAAGGAGCAGAAAAAAATTTAAAAAATATGAAAAATATTTATGAAAATAGAGCTCAACAAATGCTCCAACTTCATAGTGCAGAAGTACAAAAAGAAGTAGCTGAATCTAATCTTGAAATATCTCAAAAAAAATTAGAATTAGTTAAATCTTCTGCAAAAACGGAAGATTTAGAAGCACTTAATTCTATAGCTCTACAAGCTGAAGTAGGAGTTAAATTAGCTCAATTACAATTGGATAAAACAAAAATAAAAACTAATGTAGAAGGAATATTATTAATAAAAAGCGTTGAAAAAGGGGAATTAGTAAATCAAGGAACAAATATCGCAACTTTAGCAGATCTTTCAAAAATATGGTTAAGAGTTTATGTACCAGAATATCAAATAAACTTAGTAAAAATAGGTAAAACTGTTTCAATAAAAACTGATTCTTTTCCTAATAGAATTTTTTCAGGTAAAATTACTCAAATATCATCAAAAGCTGAATTTACACCTAAAAATGTGCAAACCAAAGAAGAAAGAGTAAATCAAGTTTTTGGAGTAAAAATACTTATTCCTAATGAAAAACTAGAACTAAAAGCAGGTGTTCCTGCTGATGTCGAGATAAAAATCTAATAGAATTTATAATTAGTTAATATCAATTTTTTGTATAAGTGAAGGGTGAAAAGTGATGAGTAATGAGAAAGAATCTTGTATGGATTTGATGAATCAAATCCTTTATATAATTTCAGGACATTATTTAATTTCTGATTCTAATAGGTATTTTTTATGAATGAATATGTAATAGAAACAGAAAATTTAACTAAAACATTTGGTAAAACAACAGTTGTTAATAATATTAATCTTAAAGTAAAAAAAAGTGAGATTTTTGGTTTTTTAGGTCCAAACGGCTCGGGTAAATCAACTACAATAAGAATGTTATGCGGAATTTTAAGCCCAAGTAGTGGAAGTGGAAAAGTATTAGGCTTTGATATAATCAAAGAACCCGAAAAAATAAAGCTTAATATTGGTTATATGACTCAAAAATTTAGCTTATATGAAGATATGACAACAGAAGAAAATTTAGAATTTTTTGGTCGTGTTTATGGTTTAGATTACGAAAAAAGAAAAAAAAGAAAAGAAGAAATTATCACCATGCTTGGTTTGGAAAGTAGGAAAAATAGTATTTCAGGAACTTTTTCAGGAGGTTGGAAACAAAGATTAGCATTAGCTTGTGCATTAATTCATAATCCACCATTACTTTTTTTAGATGAACCAACTGGTGGAGTAGATCCCGTGTCAAGAAGACAATTTTGGGAAATTTTATATATGTTAGGAGATATGAATGTAACATCCTTAGTTACAACACATTATATGGATGAAGCAGAAAGATGTCATACATTAGGTTTTATTCATACTGGAAGTCTTATAGAATATGGAAAACCTCAAGAAATAATTAATAAAAAAACTAAAGATTATCTTTTAGAAATAGAATGTACTCCTTTAATGAAAAGTTTGAAAATATTGCAAGAAAATTCTTTAGTAAAAAGTGTATCCTTACACCGTGATGGACTTCATGCAATTGTTATTGAAGTAGAAGAAACTAGAAAAAAAATCCTTGAGATGTTAGAAAAAAATGAAATAAAAGTTACTTCTTGTAAGGAAGTTCACCCATCTTTAGAAGATATTTTTGTGTCTTTAACAAATAATAAGGGGTTTTAATGAATTTAGAAAGAATTTTGGCTGTAGTATTTAAAGAATTTATTCATATAAAAAGAGATAAAACAACTTTAGGAATTATTTTTGCTTTTCCTGTAGTTATGATGCTTTTATTTGGTTATGCAGCTTCAACTGATGTTGATAAAATGACTACCGTTGTTTTTAATCAAGATAATAAACAAAAAAGTAGAGAATTATTAGAAAAACTTCAACAATCTACCTATTTTAATATTATTTATAATGTAAAAAATAATAAAGAAATGAGAGATTTAATAGATAAAGGGGAAGCAAAAATAGGTTTTATTATTCCACCCGATTATTCTAAAAATATTTCTAGAAATGTTCCTGCTCAAGTTCAATTAATACTTGATGGTTCAGATCCATCAATTGCAAGAACTGCATTATTTACAGCTAGTTCTATTGTTCAAAATTATGGAAGTGATCTTTTTATAGAAAAACTTAAAGCTAAAGGATCTGGCACAAAAATTTCTTTACCCATAGATTTAAGATCAAGAGTTTGGTATAACCCCGATATGAAAAGTATCAATTTTAATATTCCAGGTCTTATTGGGTTAATACTTCAAAATATTACTGTAATTTTAACAGCTTTTGCATTAGTTAGAGAAAAAGATAAAGGAACTTTAGAGCAATTAATTGTAACCCCTGTAAAACCACTTGAATTAATAATTGGAAAACTAATTCCTTATGTAATGGTTGCTTTAATAGATGTAACGTTGGCTATATCTGTAGGAACACTTTGGTTTAATGTAAAAATAGTTGGTAGTTTAACTGAATTATTTTTATTATCTTTTATATTTTTAGTTGGTGCTTTAAGTATGGGGTTATTTGTTTCAACTGTTGCAAAAAATCAGCTACAAGCAATGCAAATGGCAATGGCAATAATTCTTCCTAGTGTTATATTATCTGGTTTTGCATTTCCAAGAGAAGCAATGACTGGAATAACATATTATTTGGGTTATTTAATACCTTTAACTTATTTTTTACAGATTTTAAGAGGCGTTATTTTAAAAGGAATTGGTATAGAATATTTATGGAAAGATGTTCTTTTACTTGCTATTTTTGGTATAACAGCTTTACTTTTATCTGCAAAAAGGTTTAATAAAACATTAGATTAACTAAAACAATCAAAAATTTACTTAATTTATCTATTTTTTATAATGAAATTTACATTTTACTATTATTATATTAGAATTTTCTATAGTGTAGATTAATCTATGCTGATCTGTTATTCTTCTTGATATTAATCCTTGAAAATCACCTTTCAAAATCTCAGGTTTACCTAAACCATTTTTATCTGAAGGATTTCTAATTATATCTTTTATTAAAAGATTTATTCGCTTTAAAATATTTTTGTCTGTTGATTGCCAATAAAGATATTCTTCCCAAGCTTTATCATGAAAAGAAATAATCATTATAATAAATCCTTTTTATTGAATTTACCTTTTTTAATATCATTCATTCTCTCTAAAATCTCTTCAGAATCTTTTTTATTAGATGAAATAAAAGTTGCTTCTTGCAGTGCATTATATTCTTCAAGAGAAATAAGAACAACATTTTTATTATCTTTATTCGTTATTATTAAAGGTTCATAATCATCACATACCTTATTAATTAAGGTTTTTAGATTATTTCTTGCATAAGAGTAATTTGTGGCTTGCATAATAAATACCTCCTAATAATATTGTACAACATATTGTCAAGTTTTTTATTAGATATTATCAAAAAATATTTTTAAATTTCATTATTGAAAGTTGTTTAAGTTTTATTAATTAGGGGTATAATTATATAAAGATTTGTTTTAATTTAATGAGGTAATTTTATATGTCTTTTGATGTAGGTTCAAATACTGCTGGAATGATGAATAAAGGAGTTAATTTATATGATAAAACAGTTGAGCTTGCCAAAAAAGGAACTTTGACTGAAAAAGATATAAATACAATTGAAGCACTTGCTAAATCAGATGGTAATTATACAGGAGTTGAACGTGTTTTTGTTGATTCATTAAAAACATCTGGAGGACGTTCAGCATTTGTAGAAATAGCAAAAGAAGCTAAATTTACACCTAATTCATTTAGTTGGAATGTACAAGATGCAAAAACAACCATAAATTCCTCTGCTGGAAATAAAATAGAACTTATTTTTTCTGATGCTCCTTCTGCTTCAAAAGAAATAAAAGGTGATATTGCATCTGCTAAAGATAATCTAACTAGTATCATTCCTGAAGATAAAAGAACTGAATGGGAACAAACGGATAAAAATAATGTTGTTAATGTAAAAAGTTTTATTGATGGTTTAAATTTAAGCCCTGATGATAAAATTAAGTTCGTTCAGAACTATATGACAGCAAATTTTAATCATCCTGGAGTAGATATAAAATGGAATGGTTCGAGTTTACAAGATGCAATTGATACAGTTCCTACAGATGATAAAGGAAGAAAATATCTTGATTGTGAAGGATTTGCTAAATTATCAGAAACATTATTAGAAGGGAGTGGTAAATTTACTACTTTAGGAGTAGCATCAGGATCTAATGGTGATAAAAGAGATCATCAAATTGGTGTTCAAAGAAATGGAAATGATGCGTATGTTATAAGCAATAATGAAATTAAAAAAGTTGTTGGTGGAGCTTCTAAAAGTGATGATGATTTATTAAAAGAAACCTATCCTGATTTTAAAAATGTTATAGAAGATAAAAATGGAGCAATGAAAGCTGATACAGGAAACTATGAAGTCGGGCAAACTCTAAATTCTGATGATGGAAGTAGCATTAAAATTGAAAGTATTGATACTGCAACAAAAATGTCAGCAATATTAGATGATGGTGCTGGAAATAAATATCATGTTAAGGTTATTGTTGATGAAAAAACAGCTGATTATAAATCTATTCCTGATTTTAAAGCAGGAGATCAAGTAACAACTTCAATGGGTGTTGTTATAAATTTTAATGGAAATAATACAGGTGTTGCAACTCTTAAAAATGGTAATACGGTAAATATAACTGCTTCTGTAGATCCTGTAACGGGAGAACCTAGCTTTCAATAATATTAAAATATGAAATATAATCCTGAAAAACATCATAGAAAATCTATGAGATTAAAAGGCTATGATTATTCTTCAAATGGGGGATATTTTGTAACATTAGTTTCAAAAAATAGGCAAGATTTTTTTGGAAAAATAATTAATGGAGAAATGAATTTATCAGAAATTGGGCAAATTGCTTATGATAATTGGAAAAATATTTCTGAACATTTTAAAAATGTTGAAATTGATGAATTTGTAATAATGCCAAATCATTTACATGGAATAATTGTTATTAATTCTGATAATGCAGGGACGTTTCATGAAACGTCCCTACAGCATGAAACGCCTCTACAAAATAATGAAAATAATATAATATCTGGAAAAAATGAATTTTTTTCAAATTTATCACCATCAAAAAATACATTATCGGTTATTATTAGATTATATAAACAATCTGTAACAATGTGGTGTAAAAAAAATAATCATGAATATTTTCAATGGCAACGAAATTATCATGAATGGATTATCAAAAATGAAAATCATTTAGAACGATTCAGAAATTATATTTATCAGAATCCATTAAAATGGGAAATAGATTCAGAAAATCCAAATAAAAAATAAAATTAATTATTGTATAATATTGATACCGAAGCGTTTCATGCGGTAGGGGCGTTTCATGAAACGCCCCTACTAAAAACCAAATAAATAAAAATATAAAAATTACCCATTTTTTAATCAATAATTAATTTTTTCAAAAAACAGTTATTTATGCTAATATCTTTACTGAATAAAAAAAATTATTTAGATTTTGAGATAAAAAAATGGGTTTTACTGAAGAAGAAATAAAGCAAATAAAAGCTAATGATTTAACTGTAGAAAAAGTTGAAGAACAAATAGAAAATTTTAAAAAAGGGTTTCCTTTTACAAAATTACATAAATCATGTTTTTTGGGAAAAGAAATAAAAAAAATATCTGATTCAGATTTTGAAGAAATAATTTCTTATCACCAAAAAGCTCAAAAAAATGGAAGAATAACAAAGTTTGTACCTGCTTCTGGTGCAGCAACAAGAATGTTTAAATCTTTGCAGTTTTTCTTTAATAATTATGATCAATTTTCAGCCATGAATTTGGATGATTTAGCATTAGGAAATACTGATATAAGCGAATCACTTAAATTTTTTGAAAAAATAAAAGAATTTGCTTTTTTTGAAGATTTAGAAAAAATAATAAGTAAATATAGTTTAAATATAGATGTTTTAATAAAAAATAGAGATATAAAAACATTAATAGATTATACCCTTAATGATAAAGCCCTTAATTATTCAAATTTACCTAAAAGTCTTATAAAATTTCATAAATATGATAATAAAGCAAGAACTTCTTTTGAAGAGCATTTAGTTGAAGGTAATTTATATGCAAAAGATAAAAATGACATAGTTAGATTACATTTTACGGTTTCTGAAGAACATTTAGAACTAGTAAAAACTCTTTTTGAAAGTGTAAAAAAAGAATATGATTCAAATTTTGAACTAAGTTTTTCAATTCAAAAAAGTTCTACAGATACTATCGCTGTTAATCTTGATAACACTCCTTTTAAAGATAAAAATGGAAATTTAGTTTTTAGACCTGCTGGTCATGGAGCATTAATAGAAATCCTTAATGATTTAAAAAGTGATATTGTTTTTATAAAAAATATTGACAATGTTGTTCCTGATAAAATAAAAGAAACAACTGTAATCTATAAAAAACTTATTTCTGGATATTTATTAAAAACTCAAGCTAAAATATTTAATTATTTGAATTTAATCGAAAAAAATGAGTCTTATGACTTAGAAGAAATTAAATTATTTATGAAAAATGATCTTAATATTGAAATTGATAATAAATTAAGTCAAGAAAATCAAAAAGAAGTTATTTTTTCACTTTTAAATAGACCTTTGAGAGTTTGTGGAATGGTAAAAAATGAAGGTGAGCCAGGTGGTGGTCCTTTTGTAGTTATTGATAAAAATAATAATTTATCATTACAAATTGTAGAAAGTTCTCAAATAGATTTAAAAAATGACTCTCAAAAAGAAATATTAACAAATTCAAGTCATTTTAATCCTGTTGATTTAGTTTGTGCTTTAAAAGATTATAAAAACAATAATTTTGATTTAAAAAAATATATCGATTATGAAACAGGTTTTATTTCTTCAAAATCTAAAGATGGAAAACAACTAAAAGCAATGGAATTACCTGGTTTATGGAATGGTGCTATGGCTAATTGGAATACAATATTTGTAGAAGTCCCCATAATCACTTTTAATCCTGTAAAAACTATAAATGATTTATTAAGAAAAGAGCATATATAAAATGTCAAAACAAGTTAAAGATAAAAAATTAGGTGTAACTCTTCAAAGTGAAGATTATTCAAAATGGTATATTGATGTAGTTGAAAAAGCTGAATTAGCTGATTATGGTCCAATAAAAGGTACAATGGTAATTAGACCTTATGGTTACGCTTTATGGGAAAATATTCAAAAAGTTTTAGACAAAAAATTTAAAGAAACAAATCATGAAAATGCTTATTTTCCTATGTTTATACCTATGTCTTATTTACAAAAGGAAGCTGAACATGTAGAAGGTTTTGCGCCAGAACTTGCAGTAGTTACACATGCAGGAGGTAAAGAGTTACAAGAACCTATGGTTGTTAGACCAACTTCTGAAACGATAATTAATTCTATGTTTTCAAAATGGGTTAAATCTCATAGAGATCTACCTTTATTAATAAATCAATGGGCTAATGTTGTAAGATGGGAAATGAGACCAAGATTATTTTTAAGAACTACAGAATTTTTATGGCAAGAAGGTCATACAGCTCATGCTACACAAAAAGAGGCTGAAGAAGAAACACAAAAAATGTTAGATGTTTATATCAATTTTGCAAATGATTATGCTGCTATTTCACCAATTGCAGGACAAAAATCTGAATCTGAAAAATTTGCAGGTGCTGTAAAAACTTTTACTATAGAAGCTATGATGAAAGATAAAAAAGCCTTACAATCTGCTACTAGTCATTTCTTAGGGCAAAATTTTGCAAAAGCTTTTGATATAAAATTTCAAGGTTCTGATAATAAATTAGAATATGCATGGCAAACATCTTGGGGACTTTCTACAAGAATGATAGGAGCAATAATTATGTCTCATGGAGATGATAAAGGTTTAGTTTTACCTCCAGAATTAGCTCCTTATCAAGTAGTTATTATTCCTATTATGAGAAATCCAGAACAAGCTTCAATCGTTGCACCTGTTTTAGAAGAAATAAAAAAAGAGCTTCTTTCTGCTAATATAAGAATAAAAATAGATGATAGAGATAATATTAGTGCTGGTTTTAAATATAATGAATGGGAAATGAAAGGAGTTCCTTTAAGACTTTAAATTGGACCTAAAGATGTAGAAAATAATCAAGTTGTTTTAGCAAGAAGAGATAATTTTGAAAAAAATACAGTTTCAAGAGATGGTATAAAAGAAAGAATAGTTAATTTACTTAGTGAAATACAAAATACCTTACTTGAAAAAAATAAAAGATTTAGAGAAGAAAATACCAAAAATATCAATTCTTATGATGAATTAAAAGAATTTTTTTCGCAAACTGAAGAAAAAAGCCCTGGTTTTGCATTATGTTATTGGAATGGAAATTCTGAAGATGAAAAAAAGCTAAAAGAAGAATTTAAGATAACAAATAGATGTTTTCCTTTAGAACAATCAAATGAAGAAGGTGTTTGCATTTTGACAGGAACAAAAACAAGTAGAAAAGCTATTTTTGCTAAATCTTATTAGAAACAAAAAAATGTTTTTTATAAAAACTATTTTTTCAATAGTAATATTGTTATGTATTTTTTCTACAAGTGTTTTTGCTTCAGAAAAAATATTAGATGGAAATATTACTATTGAATATCAAAAAAACGATGAAAAATTAGCTTTAACTATAAAAAAAATGGCTAGAGATTCTTTTGATGAACTTAATAAAAAAATTCCTTTAAACAAAAATATTAATTTAGAAATAAAATTATGTGATAAAGATGAATTTAGAAAGTTTTCAAATGATCAAAATGACTCTATACAAGGATTAGCTTTTTCTTCAGAAAATCTAATAGTTTTGAAAAAAGAAAATATTTTTAGGAATTCTAAAGAAGATATTGTAAATCTTGTTTCACATGAAATGTTTCATATTTTTTTAGGTAATAGTATTGATAAAAAAAGTGGTAAAAAATTACCAAGATGGTTTAATGAAGGTACTGCTTTATGGTATTCATCAGGAATAAACGAAATATTTTCTTATAATTATCAAAATAGTTTACAAACGGCTTTTTTAAATGATAGTTTAATAAATTTTGATTATATTGAAGATAGTTTCCCTAATAATCAAGAAGCTATGACGTTAGCTTATGCTCAAAGTTTAAGTATTATTGATTTTTTGGTAAAAAACTATGGTGAAGAAAAGTTTTGGTTATTGATAAAAAATATGACTAAATATGAGTTTTTTTATGATTCATTTCAAAATACATACAATATTGATTTTTATTCTTTTCAAAAAATATGGAAGATAAATAATAGTAAATCGATTTATACATGGGATTATTATTTAAGTACTCATATTAATAACTTTATTGAGGTTTTAATTGGTTTAGTTGCTTTTTTTGTTTTTATTTCAATGCATTTTAGAAATAAAAAAAAGAGACGAAAACTTGAAGAAGAAGAAAATTAAATAATTTACCCTAATATTATATAATATTTAACCTTATCATAATCTTGTTTAAGCATTTTTTTATAATAAAAGGCTAAAATAATAATAGATATATTTTTTGAAGGATAAAATTAGATGTCAGGCATAACTCCAGTTCAACCCCCTCCTAATGGTGGTTATTATAACCAAGTAAGCCAAGGCGTTCAGAATTTGGCTACAAGTCAAGCTGTTACAACAGTTTCGTCTTTACCTTCAGATACCTTGCAAATAGGAGCTGTATCTCTTTCTACAGGGATTAATATTTCTAAACAAATAGTAACAGCAAGAAAAGGCGAAATGCCTAATGAAGAAATAAAATTTCATTCTGGTGCTGGTGTTTTTAAAACAGGTAGAAATGCAGCCATTGTTGGTGGACTTATATCTACAGGACAAAATTTATATCAATTTGTAAATGGTAAAGTTACTGGAGCTCAAGCTACAGGAAATGTAACTGCTGATGTTGTAGGTGCATTAGGAAGTGGAATTGCAGCCGCAGGTGTTGGAACATTGGCAACAAGTATGATTGCTTCAACAGCAGGTGCAGGTATTTTAGGTTTGGTTGTTGGTGCAGCTACATTTGCAGGTACAGAGTTTTTATACAGAAATAGTGGTGTATATACAAGTGTTTCAACTGGTGTATCTAATTTTGTTCAAAATGTTCTTAATAGAATAAAACCTGGTGGAGGTTGGTAATTATGGATGGAGTAAATAGCCCTTTACCACCAACTTATACCCCACCTGTTAATAATACCCCACCTGTTAATTCAGGAACACCTGTTAATAATTCTCCGCCAACACAGAACTATACTCCTGATGCTTATTCGCCTACTTCTACTTATGGTTCGGCTTCAGCTCCGACAAGTTACCCAATGAGTCAGCCTATGTATGAGCAACCAACACT
>JBBTGK010000026.1:0-6571 GCA_038060635.1 Cyanobacteriota bacterium
TATAGCTTCATTAAGAGAAGCTGTTTCTGAAGAAAATTTAGATCAAATGAGAGAAAGAACATCTGCGTTAACACAAGTTATGTATGATTTAAGTTCTTCTATTTACAGTAAAGAAAATGTAAATACTGGTGCAGAACAAGAACATGCTCACTCTACAAAAAGTGATGATGATATAGTTGATGCTGAGTATGAAGAAGTTAAATAAAACTAAGTAATGAGTAAGAAGTGATGAGTAAGAAGTAATGAGTTAAGGATTTATAATAATCTTTACTTGTTACTTTTTGTTCTTCAGCTCTACAGTGAAAAGTAATGAGTAAGAATGAATGAATTAATATTTATAATCCTTCTCTCTTGTTACTTTTCACTTCTTATTTTTTACTTTCATTTAGGATTTATTTTTTACAATATACAAACAAAAGTGGTATTTTGGGTTTGTATTTTAATTTTTGGTAGGGATTTATGAGCAAAAAAGATTATTACGAATTACTTGGTTTAAATAAAAGTTCATCTGAAGATGAAGTAAAAAAAGCATATAAAAAATTAGCAAAGCAATATCATCCAGATGTAAATAAAACCCCTGAAGCTGAAAGAATGTTTAAAGATATATCCGAAGCAAATGAAGTTTTAAGTGATCAAAATAAAAGAGCTAGATATGATAAATATGGTCATGCTGGTGTTGATCCACAAGCTTCTGGTGGATTCGGAGGAGGATTTGATGGATTCAGCGGTGGTTTTGGTGATATAAGTGATATTTTCGAAGCTTTTATGGGTGGAGGATCAAGAAAATCTAGCAGACAAAATGGACCTCAAAAAGGCTCTGATTTAAGAAAAGATATTGAGTTAGATTTTAAAGAAGCTATTTTTGGAGTAGAAAAAGATATTTCAATAACACATCTTGAAAATTGTGATAGTTGTAAAGGAAATGGAGCAGAAAAAGGAACCAAAATAATAAATTGTGCTACTTGTGGTGGGGTTGGACAAGTTCAACAAACTCAAAGATCATTTTTTGGATCTTTTTCTAGTATAACAACCTGTCCTAAATGTAATGGAGAAGGAAAGTTTCCTGAAAAACCATGTACACCTTGTAATGGAAGAGGTAGATTAACTAAAGATAAAAAAGTTAAAGTTAAAATACCTTCTGGTATATATTCTGGAGCAAAAATAAGAATGCCAAATGAAGGTGATATGGGATCACGTGGTGGTGGTGCAGGAGATTTATATATTTTTATTCATGTTAAAGATGATGCAAATAATGTTTTTGAAAGAAGAGATAATGATATTTATGTAGAAGCTCAATTACCTTATTATCTTGTAGCACTTGGTGGAGAAGCAAAAGTTCCAACTTTAGATGGCGAAACAAAAATAGAAATACCAACAGGTACACCAACAGGAAAAGTTTTTACTGTAAAAGGTGAAGGAGTTCCTTTACTTGGTACTGATGGAAGAAAAAGAGGTGATTTACATATAATAGTAAATATTTCAGTTCCTCAAAAATTAAGCGAACAAGAAAGAAAATTATTACAAGAACTTGCCGAACTTAATAAGGACAATGATAAACACAAAGTAAAAGAACATAATGAAGGAATTATTGGAGCCATAAAAAGCTTTTTTGTTCACGAAGATAAGTAGCTTTTGTAAACATTTGTAAAATACATGGAACTTTTTGTTTTTTTTTACGTCTATATAGATAGGAAGCATTTTGGTAAGGGAAGAAAAAATTTATGTATTCTAATATTGCAGAAAACCTTTTTGAACAAACTAGAGATTTAAGAATAATGGAAATAGAGCATAGAATAAATAATTTTGAGTCTATTTTGTCTGATATGAAGTTAGAATTACATTCTTTGAAGAATTATCAAAAAACTCAGTTACCTTCTGAAGTAAAAATTGGAAGGTTTAATAAAGTTTTAGATGATATGTTTCTAAAACAAGCTTAGTATTTTGACTTAACAAAGTTTATATAATATTCTTCTTTTTTTACAGAAATACATAAGGTGAATAAAAATTTTTATAAAGATGTTTGAATAAAACATCTTTTTTCATTATAAATATAAATTTAAAATTACTAGAACAAGGAATAATTTCATGAATAAATTAACAAAAAAAATCTTTTTATTATTTTTAATATCTAGTTTTTTTATTACTAGCTGTGCAACTACAACTGTTATAACACATAAAATAGGAGAAATTTCTTATGAACAAAATAAAAAAAGCTCTGCTTTAATACTTTGGGGTACAGCATGGAGAAAAGATCAAAAAGAAGTAAAACTTAGAGAAGAAATTGCAGAAAAAGCTATTTCTAATTTTTTTTCAAAAACAAAAGTTTTTTCTAGTTTTAAAATACTAAAAAATGTTGATAAAAAATCAGCTATTGAATTATCAGATATTGAAGCTTTAAATATAAATAAAGAATCTGAAATTAAATATGACAAAATTATTTTTATTCGAGTAGAAGAATTAGGTCCACTTTTTTTTATAAATTTATCGGCTATTTTATTTGAAGGATATACAGAAGTTAAACTAAGAGTAAGAAGTTTGAATACAAATAATTCAGCTTTAGAATATGATACTTACTCTGAATGGAAAAATGGAAATCCTTTTATAATTAAAGGAGTTAAAACATTAGAAGAAGATATGACAGAAAACCTTAAAACTATTTTTACCAATTAATAAAATTAGTTTTTTACAATAAATTATTATATGATTTTTTTAATATTTTATAAAAAAACTATTTCAAAGATACATTTTTTAATTAAGTAATATATTATTTAATTATTAAGTTTAAAATACTAAAATAATTTAAATCTCTGTAACCCTTGTAAATACAGTAAAAAACATCTAGGATAAAAATAAATAAGCTTAGTTAATAAAACTTCATGGAACTTTCTTCTAAACTTTGCGTCTATATAAATAAGGGACGAGTCGGGTGTCACGGAATAAAAACAAAGTGATCCTGACTTTTTTTATTGGAATAAATTCAATCAAACTTTCTTTAAGCATTAATTTGCTATTAATACAAACTCTCGATAAGTAACCTTAGATTTATTTTTTACTCAATAAGTAACTAATGTATAATATATGTAGAAATTATTGTAATTATAAATATTAAAATGATAAAAACAATTGACCTTTATAAAGAATATGAAGATACAATTGCAGTAAAAAATTTAAACTTTGAAGTTTCTAAAAATTCTGTTTTTGCTTTGATTGGTCCTAATGGAGCAGGTAAAACAAGTTTAATAAAAATGATTGCAACATTACTTGAACCAACAAAGGGACAAATTTTTGTTGATAATATAGAAAATATTGAAAGAAGAAGAGAAGCTAGGGCTAAAATAGGATTTTTACCAGATTTATTTAATATGTATGATGATTTAAAAGTAAGTGAATATTTAAAGTATTTTTGTATGGCTTATAATATTCCCAAAGATGAACATGATATTAGAATAAAAGAGGTTATAAATTTAGTAAATTTAGAAGTTAAAACAGATTCATTTATTTCTGATTTATCACGTGGTATGAAACAAAGAGTAGGAATAGCAAAAACATTAGTACATAACCCTTCACTTTTATTATTAGATGAACCTGCATCAGGTCTTGATCCTAAAGCTAGAATAGAGTTAAAAGATGTTATAAAAAATCTTCAAAAATCTGGTAAAACATTAATAGTTTCATCTCATATATTGAGTGAATTATCTGATTTCTGTGATTCATTTGGGATTATGGAAAAAGGAGTGATGGTAAAAAATGGTAATATAAAAGATATAGAATTTGAAGATAATAAAAGAGAAATAAAAGTTCAGGTTTTAAAAAATATAGATTTAGCACAAAATTATATAAAAGAGTTAAATATGGTCTCAGATCTTTATGTAAAAGATGATACCATCACTTTTAGTTTTTCAGGAAATTTAGAAGAATTGAGTGATATAAATGCTTTTTTGATTAATAAAAATATAAAAGTGATTTTATTTTATGAAAAAAAGAAAAATATTGAAGATTTATTCATGAAGTATTCAAATAATCAAGTTAGTTAGGGGTTTATTTTGATAAAAAAATATATTTTAGATAATCCTGAAATATTTAGATATTTAAAAACTAGTTTCAGATATCCAAGAGCTGCTGGACTTATTTTTGCATATTTTATAGCTTTATTTTGCCTATATTTTTTACAATACTTAGTCATAGGTTCGGTTTCAGAAAAATTTTTTCAAGTAGTTTATACATCAACAATAGGTATAGAATTTATTATGAGCTTTTATATAGCTACTTATTTAATTTCTAATTCTTTTGCACAAGAAAAAGATAAAGATACTTTAAATTTTTTAAGAATGTCCACGGTCGATAGAAAAGTTATTGCATTAGGAAAATTATTTGGACCAAGATTATTAATTGATTTACTAATATTTATGACATTGCCTATTGTGTTATTTGCTTCATTTTTTGCAGGAATTCCAATAATTCATCTAATTGTTGTTAATATTCACCTTATTATTTATTCAATTGCTTTTAATACAGTTGGATTATTTTTTGCAGTTTCTTCTCCAAAAGTATCATCTGCAAATACAGCAGGAATAGCTGTTTCTCTTGTAGTTACTTTTTTGGGAGTATCTTTAATAAGAAATGCGGAAGAAAACCCTTTTTATAATCTTTTTAAAATACTGGATCCTAAATCAACATACTCTTTATCCTATGGTGATTTTTATTCTTTGACTATGCCTAGTTTTATTATAACTCTAATGGTTATTGCATATTTTGTTTATTGGTTTATGAAATCTTTAATAAGAAAAATTGATAATGAGATGAATAAACCTTTTACAAAAAAAGAAGCTATTATTTTTATCTTATTTCTTCAATTTATAATCGATGGTATTTTATGGAACAAAATATCTTTTAGTGTTAAAGAATTATTATCTTTTTTATTTATACCTAATTTTATTCTTATTTCATTTATTTCAGGTATTTTAACACCTACATTTGATGATACACTTACTTTTATAAATAAAAAACAAGATTCAGTTTCAAATATTTTAGATCCTCAATCAAAAACAAATTTTTTAGTAATGGCATTAAATATAATAACTATTTTTTCAATAGCAATTATATCTTCAAAATCAATTATAACAAGTGATAATATATCATCTATTTATAATTTTATTGCATTAAGCATAGTTTTTTCTATTTTTAATCTTATCTATTCTAATATATTTTATTTATCAAATATATTTTTTAGAAAAAATGCACCTATAATGTCATTAATAATTATAATAATTTCTTTAGCCCTTCCAGTTCCATTAGCTTTTTTATTAGAAAAAGGAAGTGTTTCTGAGTTATTTTTACTAAACCCTTTTGTTGTTATTGGTATGTTTTCTTATTCTAAAAATATGTCTAGCCTAAATATTATTTTTGAAGTAGTAATTCTATTGATATTTCTTCTTATTTTAATGTTTTTTGTTTATTCTAAAGAAGAAAAAATAATAAAAAAACATAGGTTATAAATATAGAAAATTTGTCCTAAAATATATTGATTAAATTTTAAAATTTGTGATAAAATAACATATCTTATTGTTTTTTTTTAAATAAATGGATTCAAAACTATTAAAACTTAAACTTATTAAAGCCAAAAAGGAGTTTTTTTCTATGCAAAACTACAAAATGTACATAAATGGAGAGTTTACTTCAGGAACGACAACATCTGCAATGGATATATATAATCCTGCTACTGGAGAAGTTTTTGCACAAGTTCCTCAAGCTAATGAAAAAGATATGGAACACGCTATAGAATCAGCAAGAAATGCTTTTGATAAGGGAGAATGGAGAAAATCTACAGGGGTTCAAAGAGCTAGAGTTCTTTTTAAAATTGCTGAAGGTCTTAGAAGTAGAGCTGAAAAATTAGCCGAACTTGAAACACTTAATATGGGTAAACCTATTTTAGAATCTGAATATGATTTAGCTGATGCAGCAACCTGTTTTGAGTATTTTGGAGGTTGGGCTACAAAAATTATGGGTGAAGTTAATCCTGTTCCTGATAATGCAATGAGTTTTACTGTAAAAGAACCTGTTGGTGTTTGTGGTCTGATAATTCCTTGGAATTATCCATTATTAATGGCTGCATGGAAAATAGCACCTGCATTAGCGGCTGGCTGTACAATGGTTTTAAAACCTGCTGAAGCAACACCTTTAACTGTTTTGGAATTAGCTAAAATACTTGATGAAATAGAAGAATTACCAAAAGGAGTTGTTAATATTGTTACAGGTCTCGGTGAAGAAGTTGGAACTACATTATCAAAAAGTAAAAAGGTAGATAAAGTTGCTTTTACTGGTTCTACAGAAGTTGGTAGATTAATTATGAAAGCCGCAGCAGATACCAATCTTAAAAAAGTTACACTAGAATTAGGTGGAAAATCTCCTAATATTTTCTTTGATGATTCTGATTTTGATAATGCAGTAGAAGGAGCTTTATTTGGTTGTTTTATAAATCAAGGTGAAGTTTGTTCTGCTGGTTCAAGAATTTTAGTTCAAAAAAATATCTATGATAGATTTGTAGAAGCAATGGTAAAAAAGACTCAAAGCA
>JBBTGK010000027.1:0-37190 GCA_038060635.1 Cyanobacteriota bacterium
TTTGAATAATAACAGCTACATTTTCTCCAACTATTCCTTTTATTTGATTTACAATTTTCCCTTCAATAGCATCTTGACCAAAAAACCAACCTGTTAAAGTTATCAAAATTATAAGTATTGGTGGTAAAGAAAAAACGGTGTAATAAGAGATTGCAGCTCCCATTTCCATTGCTTTATCTTTTTGCCATTGATAAAAAACCTCTTTTAGAAATGAGAAAATATTTAATATTATTTCCCAAATTTTTTTTAAAACCATTAATAAAAGACTCCCAGATTACTGAGTAATTGTTTGTATTAAAACCAAATTAATTGTATCAAAGTTTATACTACTCTCTCTTTTGATGATATAAATATTTTTAAATAGATAGAATAGACTTAATAATCTTATATTTTTTAGTAAATTTAAATTTAAATCTATTTTTTAAGAAAGAAAAGCTTTTTTATTTCTATAACTTATTTACTATAAGATTAAGTTATGTATTTTTTGGAGTTTATAAGTCATGGATCCGATAAGAAACTTGAGTAATGATTTTAGTAAAGCATTACAAACTGCCTCGACTGATAAAACAATAACAGGAAAGGAGCTTATAGATCTAAAATCTAAAGCCGTTAATGAAGATGATCATAAAGTTATCGAACTTATTGAAAAAGGTCAAAAAGATAACATAAAGTTTGATGTAAAAACCTCAGATAAAGATGTAAATTATAGTTTATCTTTTATTGAAGAAGAAAAACCTGTTTCAATCCAAAAACCAAATATAAATGATCCAAAATTCCAAATGCCAAAAACAAATTATTCTTCTTTAGGTGTTGGTGATAAAAGCATAAATCTTAATATAGAAGGTGAAAAAGGTGTTTTATATTCAAAACCAATTGGTTCTTTAGATGAAATTGCTACAAAATTTAATGATCCACATAAAGTAGCTCAACTCGTTGGTTCGATGGGATCAGCTAACTACGATCATGATAGAGCAACAGGAACTGCAATAAATGGACCAGCAGGAACAAAAAAACCTGAAGATACACTAAATGATTTTAAAGGAGTTTGTAGAGATGTTCATCAATTAGCAGCTTATATGTTAAATAAAAATGGATATGATGCTGTTCAAATGGGTTATACATCAGCTCAAACGAGCCATTCTATTACTTCTTTCAGAGAACCAAAAGGAAAAGGCTATGGAATTATAGAATATGATAAAGTTTATACACCTGAAGATATAAAAAAATTAACTGGAAGATATGCAACTTCCCCAGAAGAAGCAGTTAATGCTCTAAATTTTGGTACAGCAGCAGCTATCTATAAGTGGACACCACCAAAAGAAGGACAATCTGGTCATGTTGAAGGTGTTTTTTATACATCAAAATTTCAAAATTATCATAAAACGCTACAACTTGAACATAAAAACGAAATGTTGATTGATTCTAATTTAGGAATACAACTTGAAAAAACATTAGGTGAAAAATTTAGTATAAAAGCAGGCTTTAATCCAACAGGAAGTGCTTTCGATCCTACTTCAAAAAATGCTCTTAATGCAGCAGTTGGTTATAAATTAGGAAATGACAATAATTTTCTAAAAGCCTCAGCAGGTGTTCAATATAGACCAGAAGATGGAGCAAGGGTTGTTGGAACAACTGAATTTGTAAAAAATCCAACTTTAATTGCAGGAGTAAGAGTAGAAGGTCAAGTTAGACCGTTTAATGCAGATTTAGGTAAAGGTAATTTTACAACAACTACTTTATCTGGAAGATTAGCTGGTGGAGTGGCTTTTAATGGACAAGAAAAAAGTGATAATGGGAAAAGAATAAGTGATGGTAAATTTGGTTACGACGAAAGTTATACAAGTGGTTTACCAGATTTGAAACTTGGAGTAGAACAAAAATTTTATGGAGATTTAGGGAAAGGTTTTTCATATAGTGCATCTGCTTTTGCAAATTATGATGGTAATTTAGCTGTAGCAGGAATAGCAATGGGTGGAAATCCATTAGAATTTACTAATTTAGGGACAAATGCAAAATTAAACTATAATACAGGTAATTTTACAGGAAGTGTTTATGGTCAATTTATGCTTCATCAAGTAAATAATTTAGATAATACAACTCTTGGTATAAGTGGAAACTATAATGCAGGTAAAGTTGATTTATATGCTTCTACAGGATATTTAAGTTCAGTAGAAGGCGGTAGAGGATTTGGAGAAGTTGGAGCTAGTTATTCACCAATCAAACAACTTAGTTTTTCTGCTGGTCTAAAACAAGAACTTGTGTTACCAGGGAATGATAATAAAGCTTATGCTGGAGCAACTGATGCATTTTTAAAAGCACAAGTAAAATTTTAATTTTTATAAAAAAAATATCTACTTTAGTTAAATTTTTTTATATTAAAACTTAGTTATATATTATTTCTTTTTTAGTTCATTAAAATATTTATATGCCATAATCTCATATTATATTTTAAAGTTAGGAGTATTTTATATGTTAAAAAGTAAAATTTTTAAATCTTTGTTTGCTATTGCTTTACCACTTTTAGTTTTTGCTACACCAGTAAAAGCAGCTAGTGAATGGGAATGGAAAGATTATAATGTTCAATTTGCATTACCAGATGATATGAAAGTTACAACCAGTACAGGTGATAAATTTCTTGCTGAAGCACCAGGTCTTTCATTTGAGATTTATCCTTGGAAAGATGCAAAAGAAACTGCTCAAAATATTGCCAAAGAAGCTTTTGCTACTTTAGGAAAAGAATTAGAAGTTGATCCTAAAACTGCTAAAACTAGTGATGGAGGAGCTTTAAAAATAAATGAATATGATGCTTATTTAATGGAAGGTGAAGGAAAAGCTAAAGATGGCGGATTAATTTATGCTGTAATTGGTCTAATTGATCCTAAAAGTGAAGTTAATTTTGCAGCTTATGTTTATTTTTATTCTGAAGATAAAGATAGTGCAATAAAAAATGCCATTGATATTTTAATGAGTATAAAAAAAATGAAAAAGTAATTTATTTTACTTTTAATCGAAGAGCTAAAAATAATTTTTAGCTCTTTTTTATTTTCTATAATAAACTTAAGATCTATCAAAAATAAAAAAAGTAATTGACAGTTTAAATTAAACCATATATAATAACATTATTAGTTTAAATTAAACTAATAAGAATTTATTTTGAAGGAGTATCTTATGTTAAAAAGTAAAATTTTTAAATCTTTATTTGCAATAGCATTACCTGTTTTAATTTTTGCTACACCAGCAAAAGCAGCTAACTTTGAATGGAAAGATTATAATGTTCAGTTTGTTTTACCAGATGATATGAAAATTACAGCAAATACTGGTGAGAAGTTTGAAGCTGAATCTTCAGGGCTTTCTTTCGATATTTATCCTTGGAAAGATGCAAAAGAAACTGCTCAAAATATTGCTAAAGAAGCTTTTGCTACACTAGGAAAAGAATTAGAAGTTGATCCTAAAACTGCTAAATCCAGCGATGGTGGGGCTTTAAAAATAAATGAATATGATGCTTATTTAATGGAAGGCGAAGGTAAAGCTAAAGATGGAGCATTAATTTATGCTGTAATTGGTATGATTGATCCTGGTAGTGAAGTTAATTTTGCAGCTTATGTTTATTTTTATTCTGAAGATAAAGAAGAAGCATTAAAAAAAGCTGTAGGTATTTTAAAAAGTATAAAGAAAATGAAAAAGTAATTAATTTTACTTTTAATCAAAGAGCTAAAAATAATTTTTAGTTCTTTTATATTTTTATATATTTGCTTGACTAAATTAAAAATCTAAATTAATCTTTTACTATAATTTTTAGGAGTATTCATAATGTTAAAAACAAAAATTTTTAAGTCTTTGTTTGCTATTGTTTTACCGATCTTAATATTTACGTTACCAGTAAGTGCCGTTGATATGAGTGAATGGGAATGGAAAGATTTTAATGTCAAATTTTCATTACCAGCAGATATGAAAGTTACAAAAAGTACAGGAGAAGAATTCTCTGCTGAAGATGATTCACTTGCATTTGATATATACCCATGGAAAGATGAAACCGAAACAGCAGAAAGCATTGCAAAAGAAGCGTTTAATACTTTAGCAACAGAATTAGGAATTGATCCTAAAACAGTTAAAAAAACTGATGGTGGAAGTATGAAAATAAATGAGTATGATGCTTATTTAATGGAAGGTGAAGGTAAAGGCAAAAATGGGAATATAATATATGCTGTTGTAGGTCTTACAGATCCTACTAGTGGAATTAATTTTGCAGCTTATGTAGATTTTTGGTCAGAAGATAAAGAAGAATCATTAAAAAGAGCCGTTGATATTTTAAACAGCATAAAGAAAATGAGAAAAAATTAAATTTAATTTTTTCTCAGAGCTAAAACTATTTTTAGCTCTTTTTTTATATCCCCAAACCACCCGAGATATTAATTAATTGTCCTGTTATATTTTTTGCATATTCTTGAGATAAAAACAAACATAATTCAGCGATTTCATTGCTAGTTGTAAAACAACCTGATGGAGAAGATATTAATTCAGATTCAATTAAATCATTTTTTTCTATTTTATAATAATTTGATAATTCTTCCATATCTTTATCAAACATATCTGTTTCAACCCAGCTTGGACAAATTGCATTTACAGTTATATTATATTTTGCATATTCTAAAGCTAATGATTTTGTTAATCCATTTAAACCATGTTTTGATGCACAATACGCACTATAACACTCACCACCAATCAAACCATAAATTGAAGATATGTTTATAATTCTACCAAAGTTTTTTTCTTTCATTTTTAAAAAACATTCTTTTGTAAAAAAATAAGTTCCTATTAAATTAACCTCTATTTGCTCAATCCATTTATCAGAATTATCTTCATCAGATGGTGTTATATAAGATATTCCTGCAGAATTTATAAGAATATCAATAGTAGAAAAGCGTTCAATTATTTTATTTATGGTTTTCTTTATATCATCTATATTTTTTATATCGCATTGGAAAAAATCAGTATTTTTATTTATATTTTTTAATTCATTATTGGTATTTTCAAGCAAGTTAATATTTCTTGATATTATAGCCACATTATAATTTTTTGAAGAAAATAGTATTGCTATTTCTTTTCCAATACCTTTTGAAGCACCTGTTATTACAACTGTTTTAGACATTTAATCCCAAATAATTTTATAGATTTTTCTAATAATTAACAATAAATTTATCACATAAAAAAAATTTTTCAAATAATTTTTTAAAACAAGGCTTTATTAGATTTTAAGTATGGTATAATTACAAAAATACTTATGGAGAAAAATCTCCCTGTTTTGTTTTCTTGGAGGTATCTTGCTCACTAGTGGTTTGACCGATTTAGGTAAAGTTAGAGAAGTAAATCAAGATAATTTTGCGACCGTTGACTTGATTGGATTATATGTTGTTGCAGATGGTATGGGTGGTCATGCAGCTGGTGAAAAAGCTAGTCTTAAGGCTGTTAGTACTTTTATAGAAGTTTTTTCTGCTTATGATTTTGAAGAAAAAAAGCTCATGGGTAGCGATACAACTCTTCAAATAGAAGATGTTATAAGAATTGCACTCAAAGAATCTAATAGTAGAATAATACAAGAGTCTATTAGCAGTGTTCATCTTCAAGGTATGGGTACAACAGGTGTAATAACTGTTTATCATGAAGGTAAAGTATATGTTGGTAGTGTTGGAGATAGTAGAGGTTATTTTATAACAGATACATCAATAAAACAAATTACCAGAGATCACTCAGTTGTTCAAGATCTAAAAGAACAAGGTCTTATAACAGAAGAGGAAGCAAAAGTTCATCCATATAGAAACGTAATTACAAGATGTCTAGGAATGCAACCAGAAGTCGAAGTTGATACTTTCATCCTTGATTTTAATGTTGGTGATAGAGTTCTTATGTGTTCTGATGGTCTTACTAATTTACTCTCAAATGAAGAAATAAGAGATTTTGTTGTTCAATATGGTAATGATTTACCAGGTGCTTGTAAAAAACTAATTGATACAGCAAATGATAGAGGTGGGCATGATAATATAACTGTTGTTATACTTTATAATAACGGCTAATATTCAAAAAATTTGTAGGTTTTCAAATTAAGTGTTACTTTTAGGGAAATATGAAATAATCGAAGAAGCTGGAAGAGGTGGCATGGGAGTTGTTTATCGTGCCACAGATAAACGGCTTTCTCGTGTTGTTGCTTTAAAAGAACTAATTGTTAGTCCAACTATAATTGGTCAAGACAAAGAAGATATAATTTCCAGATTCAACCAAGAAGCTCAAACAGCAGCTCTTTTAAATCATCCTAATGTTGTAACTATTTTTGATGTTGGTGAAGAAAATGGTAGAAATTTTATTGCTATGGAATTTTTACCAGGAAAATCATTAAAAGATTATTTAGATGAAGGTTACAAGTATTCAAATGAAGAAATAGTAGATATTTTAATACAAATTTCCTCTGGATTAGAACATGCACACTCTAAAGGAGTTATACATAGAGACATAAAACCTGATAACATGAAAATGCTTGAAGGAAATACTGTCAAAATAACTGATTTTGGTATTGCAAGAATAGAAAGCAGTACATCTAATCTTACTCAAGATGGTACAATGCTAGGAACATTAGGATATATTTCTCCAGAGCAACTACATAATTCAAAAGGTGTTGATACAAGAGCAGATATATTTTCTTTTGGAGCAATGGCTTATGAAATTTTTACAAAAAAACTCCCTTTTGATGGTGGGACAGTTGGTTCAACTATTTTAAAAATAATGACAGAAAATCCTATTCCTCCAAGAAAAATAGATCCTGAAATACTTGAGCCTATAGAAAAAATAATAATGAAATGTTTAATAAAAGATCCTGACAAAAGATACCAAAAATTTAGAGAAATAATAGAAGAATTAAGCTTAGTTAAACTTTTTTTAAAAAATCCTGGTCTTTTAGCTCAAAGTTCAGAACAAGCAAGAAAAACATCTTCTGGTAGTTTTTTTGAATCTACATCTAATGCGAATCCTAATTCAATAAGAAATACACCTTCCTCTCCTTTGAATTTTAATACTTCTGAAAATAATAATCAAAGAACAACTCCAATTGCACCAGTAAATATGAATAATTCTGCTGAACATCGATTGTCATCTGGAGTAAAACCCCTTGCACCAGTAAATATGAATAATTCTGGCGAACATAGAGTTCAATCTTCAATAAAGCCAATTATCCCTGATAAATCTATTAATGATTCATCTTTTCAAACTTTTAAGCCTGCTGAACAAATAAAAGATAATAAATCGGCATATCAAAATATGATGAGAAATACTAGTAGCAGTACAGCAGGTATAACTCAAAAACCGAGTATATCTAATTTTAATCAACAATCACAAAATACTAGTTTAAATAATAATCAAAATGCTCCTGATGATATTAGAGTAATTTATTTAAGAACAATAGGTAAAAATGGAGTTGCAAAAGGTCAGTTCTCTTCACCAAGAGGTATAGCCTATTCAAATGCACATGGTGTAATACTTATAGCAGATACACAAAATAGGCGAGTTCAAGCATTTGATTCTTTGGGAACATGGCAGTTTTTAATACAAGATTCTGAAATGACATCACCAATAGGTGTTGCAACTGATTCAACTGGAAAAATATATGTAGTTGATTCTAATGATTGTAAAGTTAGGGTTTTTACCTCAAATGGAACTTTAATTACATCTTTTGGTGGAAAAGGAACTGCAAATGGTCAAATGAAATCTGCAACAGGAATTTCTGTAAATAATGATAAAATATATGTTGTGGATAATGAAAATTTTAGAATTAATATTTTTGCTACAAATGGACATTATAGTACTTATATGGGTAAATATGGTGAAAAACCAGGAGAATATAAAAATCCTTATAGTATAGCAACTGATAGTAATAAAATTTATATATTAGATTATGGTCTTGCTAGAATACAAGTTATAGATAAAGATGGTATATCAAGAGCTATTTTTGGTCAACGTGGTGCAATGAAAGGACAATTTAGTATTCCTAAAGGAATTGCAGTTGATAAATTTGGAAGAATATATGTTGCAGATACATTAAACCATAGAGTTCAAGTTTTTGATAAAACAGGTAAATGGATTTATTCATTTGGAAATAAAGGCTCTGAGCAAGGTCAATTTATAGGTCCAGAAGGAATAGCAACCTCTAATGATGGAAACATCTATGTTCTTGATAAAGGGAATAATAGAATTCAAGTTTTTACTTATGAAGTTTAAAAATCTATTTTTAATCTTATTAGTTACTTCTTTTTTATCTTGTACAGGAAGAAATACATTAAATAACCAATATAATTCAAATATTCCAACTAATCAAACTAATGACTCCTATTATAATAATCAACCATCTAATTATAATAATTATGTACCTACTCCAATTCCATCTCAATCATCTACATTAATTAATCCTATTTTAAGTAATAATAATGAAAAAATTCTTTTTATGTCTAATAGAGATGGTTTTTGGGATATTTATTCTATGAACTCAGATGGTTCTGAACAAAATAAGCTAACTCAAGATAATATGAAAAATGCTTATACTTATTCGATTTCTCCTGATGGCAGAAAAATTGCATATATTTCTGATAAAAGTGGAAAACAAGATTTGTGGGTCATAGATATAGAAACAAAAGCAAGTATTCAAGCAACAAATACTCCTAATTTAGATGAAGGCTCTCCAAGTTGGTTGCCAGACGGAAAAGGAATTGCCTTTCATGTTTTGGATGAAAAAAGAAATTTATTTCAAATAGAAAAAATAGATTATCCTTTTATAGGTGTTCCAAAATCAAAAGTAGTTATTTTTGATGAAAAAAATAATATTTATCACCCCAGCTATTCACCCGATGGAAGAAATTTACTTTATACTCTTACAGAAAAAGATGACTTAACAGTTCTTTATTTATTAAGCTTTGAAACAAAAAAAGCTGAACAAATTACAACCAAAGAAGAAGAAGCATATAGTGGAAGTTGGTCTCCTGATAGTAAAACAATTGTTTTTTGGACAATAAATAATGGTTTATTTCAAATAAATAATGATGGTTCAAATAAAGTTCAATTAGGAACAGTTAAAAATAATAGAGGAAACCCTATTTATTCTCCTGATGGTAAAAAAATAATAATTTCAAGAGGAACTGGTTTACCTGAAGACTACAATGTTTGGTCAATGGATAATGACGGTAAAAATATGCAAAAAATAACATCTCTAGGTGGTATTGGTTTGGGATGGTTTCAAAAAAGAAATCTAATTCAAAGTAATGATAATCTTCCTTATATTCCAAAACCGTCATCAAGTTCTTCAGTTAGTCCTTATGTTGATCCAACTGATCCTCTTATAAACCCATAATTTTTATGTTAGTATTAATACATTAATATTTTTGAAAAACAAAAAAATATCTTAAGTGCAAGCTCTTTCTAAGAACTATGAAATAATAAAAGAAATTGGTCGTGGTGGCATGGGTATTGTTTACTTAGCCCAAGATAAGAGACTTGATAGACAAGTTGCCATAAAAGTACTTCAATTAGATCCAAATCTTGATAATGAAGAAAAAGAAAGAGTTATAAATAGATTTTATAAAGAAGGCAAATCACTAGCTCAACTATCTCATCCAGAAATTGTTAGTATTTTTGATATAGGAGAATCTGAAGATCAATACTACATGATAATGGAATTTATTGAAGGAAAATCTTTAGCTAGATTACTCCAAATAAAATCTCATTTTAGTATAGATCTTGTTCTTTCAATCGGAGCTCAAATAGCAAGTGCTTTGTCTTATATCCATGAAAAAGGGATACTTCATAGAGATATAAAACCTGGAAATATTATGTTATCTGAAAATGGAGAAGCTAGATTAACAGATTTTGGTCTTGCAAAAATTGTAAATTCATCAATATCTTTAACACAAACAGGTTCGCTTTTTGGTAGTTTAATGTATATACCTCCTGAACAAGCATTAGGTAGCAAAACAATGGATGTTCGTTCTGATATATATTCATTGGGTATAACTCTTTATGAACTTCTTACTGGTTCATCGCCTTTTATGGATGATACAATTGCAATAATTATTAGAAAGGTTATAGAAGAAGAACCACCTCCTCCTAGCCATTTTATTCCTGAAATACCACAAAAGCTTGATGAAATAATCTTAAAATCTGTTCGTAAAGATCCAAATGAAAGATATCAAAATGTTTCTGAAATGGAATTAGATCTTTTAAAAGTAATTGATGATAGAGAAAAAAAAGCTATCCAAGTTCCTCAAAATCAACAAGTAAGTTTGGGACAATCAACCGCATCAAGTTTTTCTGGTGGAAGTGAAGAAAATCTTGTTCTTTCTACAATAATTCAGTTTTTATGTCTTAATAATAGTAGCGGGAAACTTACTTTTAAAATAAATAAACAAGTTCAAGGAATTATTTATATTTATGAGGGAAATCTTACCCATGTTGAGTTAGGTAAATTAACTGGAATAGATGCTATAACTCACATGTTTTGTTGGAAATATGCCAGAGGTGAATTTGATTTTGATAAAGAATATCAAGGTGAAAAGCTTTTTTATAAATCTCTACATAATGTAAGTGTTCAACAAATTTTAAAAGCTGTTAATGAAAGAATAGATTCATGTTCTTTTAGAAAAATAATTCAAGAAAAAATTAAAGATTCAAATAAACAAGTATCTGTTATTCAAGACGAAATTTACGATCAAATGAATAGTGGAGATAAAGTAATAAAAAAAATAGGTGAAAAACTTATACAAAGTGTAAATATTCCTTTATGGGATCTTATTGCAAATACCCATAGTTCTGAAATAGAATCTTGTGGAGCGTTTAATGATTTAATTGATTCTGGGGCTGTAGCGACTTTTATTAATATAGATAAAATGGTTCCTTATCATCATTTACTTCATGTTGTGAATTTAATATCAAAATTTACTGATAAATCAATTGCATTAAAATTTGTTTCTGAAAAAAAAGCCAAAGTAGGACTTTCAAATGCAGGAGATGTTAGCGTAAAACAATTATGCCGACTGTCAAATATGGCTTATAAAGAGTTTAATATTCTTTTACCAGAAAAACTTGAGCGATGGATAATAATGAAAAATCAAATCGATAATTATTTGGAAACTCTTACTACTTAATTTTTGTTTAATAGTTTTATTAAATAATTATCAAAACAGTTAAGAATGTGTAAAATATTAGATATGTTTTTATTTGAATAAGTATGTTGTTAAATTAATGACAATATAATATATAATATGAATAATGGAATTGTAAATTTTTATCTAAATAAAGGTATTTGATATGGCTAGTGTAAGAATGCTACAAGCAGCAAGAGAACTTGCTGAAAAAGAGAAAATGAAAATTCAAGGTACTCTTAAAGCTAGAAGAAACCAAGAGTCTGATACTAAAGATGTGGGCGATAAAACAAATAAAGATGAAATTGCTAGAACAGTAAAAAAAGCTCAAAGCGATACAAAAACAGCTAAAGCTGAGCTTGATTTGGCAACCAAAAAAGAAGCCATTGCAAATAAACAAAAAGTACTTGGTGCGATTGGTACAGCGGTAAGTGCTGTATTGACTGTTGTTAAATTTGCTGCTGATGCAAAGAAAGAAATCAAAGAAGCTAAAAAAGAAAAATTACAAGAAAAAACAAAAGAGTTGGGCGGATTACAAAAACAAGAAACTGGTCTTAAATCTGAAAAAGCAGGGACACAAAAAGAAAAAGCAGGCGCAGAAAAAGAAAAAGCTGGGTTAGAGAAAGAAAAAAAAGGATTAGACCCAGTAAAAGACAAAGGTAAGATAGCAGAGATTGATAAAAAGATAGCTGTTGCTGATACAAAAATAAAAGGTGCTGATACAAAAATAGCAGCAATTGATGGAAAACTAGCTCAAAATGCAGCCGCACAAACTAGTGTTAAAGGAGAAATAGCTCAACTTAAACTTGATCTTGGTGCTGGTGATACAAGTAAACTAGAAAAAGAAGGAAATAATCTTAAAAAAGAAAAATCTGGATTAGAGAAAGAAAAGAAAAGTTTAGATCCAACAAAAGATAAAGATAAAATAGAAAGTATTGACAAAAAAATAGGAGAAGTTGGTAAAAAAATAGAAGAAAATACAAACGCTCAAACTAATGTAAAAAATGAAGGCGAGAGTCTTAAAAAAGATGTTGTTGCTGGAGAGAATATCGATAAAACTAATAAAACAGATGTTGATGCTGGAAAGGAAGAAGTAAAGAAGGGTGGAACAACTGCTCCAGTTAAAAAGGATGATGAGGCTGCTGTTATTCCTGGTGGTGACGTAACAACTCAACAACAAGGAAATACTGGCGTTCCTGGTCAGCCTCAACAACAAGTTGCAAATGGTGGTGACGTAACAACTCAACAACAAGGAAATACTGGCGTTACTCCTTCTCCAGAAGGCGGAGGAGCATCTAAGGCTGATACAGATGCCTTACTATCAAGAGCAGAAAATGGCTCTCTTCAAGATGGAGATAAAGAAAAGCTTGAGAAACTTGGTGTAAAAGTTGATGGAAATGGTAAAATTGACGGGACAACATTAGAACTAGCCAGAGAAAAAGCTAAAGACCCAGGAATTGATATTAGAGCAGAAGGTGGGCCTGCGTTACAAAATGGAGACGAAGAAAAAGTTGCTGCAATAGATGGAAAATTAGATATACTTGGTAAACAAGAAGGTGAAAATAAAGCTGATAGAGATTTGCTAAAAAAGGCTAAAAATTCGCCTGAAAAACTTACAGCAGAGGATAAACAAAAATTAGAAAAATTAGGAGTAAAAATTGATTCAAAAACTGGAAAAGCTGATATAGGTTCAATTAATAAAGCTGAAGCTCATTTAGATAAAGAAAGTCTTGCAATTACAAAACTTTCAAATGAACTTAAAACAGAAAGAAATGATGTAATCAAAAATGGGTTTGGTAATGGTAGTATTGCTTATGCCGCTAAAAATATTAAGTTTGGTGGTTTAATAGGAGGTATAATTAGAGGTGTAAATGGAATTAAAGATTCATTTGCAGACAAAAACTCAACTGGTGATAAAAGACTTGATGAAGTTGCAAAAACAAGACTTTCTGAAACAGAACAAAATGGGGTAAAAAATGGGGACTTAAAATTTAATGCTAATACAAGAGGTGCTGTAAATACTAAAGACTTAGATACAAGATTAACTTCAACTGATAATACTGTAAAAAATGCTGCTATACAAGATTTAAAAAAATTAGATCCTGGAGAGAGAAACAAAGTTTTAAATAGTATTGCAAAACAAGAAGGTGGCGGTGAAAAAGTAGCTGCAATTTTATCTAGTCAAGGAAGTGCACCTTCTGTAGATAAATCTAAAATTGATAACTTAAATTTAGTTACAACAAATGGTAAATTTGATATTGGTAAATATGAAAAATTAGATCCTAAACAACAAGCTGGTGTTAGAGAAGCACTTGGCCTTCGCGATGATACTGCTATAACAAAAGAAAATGCACCTAGTCTCACAGAAAATTTTGCGAGTGCTGTAAAAAATGCACCAGATCAAGCTTCTAAAGATGCGTTAGCATCAGTTACAGGAGCTGATGGTAAATTTGATATTGGTAAGTATGAAGCTTTAGGTAAAGTAGAAGGTGGTAAAGAAAAACAAGAGGCTGTTAGAAGTGCACTTGGTCTTCTTAAAGATACTCAAATATCTGACGATCCAGCAAAAGAAGGTGCAATAAATGGTGCGGCAGCATCTCAGAAACTAGCGGCAGCTAATCCAAACGGAGTAAAAGCGTCTGTTTTAGAGCAAGTTACAGGTGGTAAAAATTCTGATTTACTTGCAAGAGCAAATGATCCTAAGCTTTCAGCTGATGATAGAACAAAACTTGAAGGTTTAGGTGTAAAATTTGAAAAACAAAATGATGGAACATTCAAAGCTAATCAAACTTCAATTGACCAAGCAAAAGCAAAAGATGGAACTGCTGGTAAATTTAATATAGAACAGTATTATGGATTAAGTAAAGGAGATCAAGCCGCTGTAAGGGAAGCACTTGGTTTTGGTGGAGCAAAAGATTCAAAAGAATACACAGGAGCAGACATAAAAGAAGGTGCTACTTCTACAGATTCAGGTTTTGAAGAAATATCAAGTGGTAATGCTGATTTAGCAAATACAAGATTACAAGCTGTTAATGAAGCTCAAGGTAAACCTCAAGATAATTTTAGTGCGGCTGAAGTAGCTGATTATATAGTAAATTCACAATCTGCAAGTTGGGCTGATCGCAAATTGGGTAATGGATTAAGTGAAGACGATGCAGCTAAAATAATGAAGGGATTGGATCCTTCAGCCCCTGGAAGTGCAGGTAATACAAGAGATGATCAAGTTCTTCAAGAAATTGCTAAAAGAGATCCAGCTCTTGCACAAAAAATATTAGAGACTAGTACTGGTCAGTCATTAAATATTTCTTCTGGTACAAAAGGTTTTGTTGGAGATAAAAGTGCAGAGATAGGTGGAGCAAAAGGAGATGGCCCAAGTGGACTTAATGCAGCTATATTGTTCTTGAACTTATCTAATCCTGCTATACAAATGTACTTACAAGCATTAAGTAAAATAGCAGAGGCACAAGAGCAAAAACTAGAAGCTACTAAAAAATTAGCCGCAGCACAAAAACTTATAAATACACTAAAAGGAGATCTTCAACGTCTTGAAGGAAGTGGAGATAGTGCAGGTGGTATTCAAGCTGGTGGCACTGGTATAGGAGCTGCTGCTCGTGGATAGGTTTTAAATTAGTTTTAAGCCCACCCTAATTTTAATAATAAAATTAGGGTGGGCTTTGTTTTTCTGTTATTACAAACAGAACTAAATTACTCTTGGGCTTATTTTTTTAATATTTTTATAAAAAATACAAACAAAAAACCTCTTTTATTTTTATAAAAGAGGTTGATAAATTTAATTAAAAATTATTTTTGATAAGGATTAAAACCATTTTGATTCTGTTGAGAGTTTTGTTGACCACTTTGATTAAATTGTTGCATTTGCTGTTGTTGTTGTCTTTGAGCTAATTGTTGTTGTTGTTGTTGTGCTTGTTGAGCATACATATTAGCTGGAACAGGTTGTTGTCCATTCGGATTTCCATTAGCAGCAGCTTTTTCTTCTTTCTTAATTTTTATAACATTCATTATTATACTCAATAATAAACCAATTACACCACCAATTACAGCACCGATAGGACCACCAACCATAAAACCAACAGCAGCACCAGTAAGACCAGTCATAACAGTTTGTTTTGTTACATAAGGTTTATTTGTGGAAGAATTAAATAATCCGCCAATACCACCTTGTTGTTGTTGAGGCGGTTGATAGGCATCAGGTCTTCCATAAGGATTTACACCGTTAACATTATTAGTTGCTTGAACTTGTTGAGTAGGATAATTTTGTTGTTGGTTATAAACAGGTGGTACACCATAACCGCCATTAACTTGTGTCATTTCTCTTACCTTACTAAAAAATAAAACCTATACATTATATATAGCATAAAATTAGATACACTTGCTATGCTTTAGTAAATATTAAACTTATGATAACCATATCTTTACCTTTATCTATAAATATACTGTTAAATAATAATTTTTTTATTATTAAACATTGTTTAAAACAGGAATTTATAAGCTTTTATAGAATATATATTATTTATAATATTGTGTTTTTTTGATATAATATTGTTATGGTTTTGATTTTTTGGGAGAGTTTAAAAATGTCAAATGGGATGATGCCTAAAATACCTGCTACATTGCAACCTATTTCTGTTTCACCAGCAAAATTACAGGAAGTTGCAAAAAGTGATAAAACACCTGATGGTAAACACTCCGAGAAACAAGTTAAAACAGGAGTTGTATCTGCATCTGAGTCAAATGTAAATGCTAATAACATTCAAAAAGATCCCGTTCAATCAAAAGATGTTCTTAAATTAACAGATTCAAAAGATAAAAAAACATCTGGTGAAGCAGCGAAAGGAGATTCTAATGTTTTAACAGTAAATCCAAATGATGTTCAAGAAGCAGCAGCTAAAACAAAGGATCCAAATGCTGGAGAAAAATCATTAGTAAAAACAGCTGTTAATTTAAATGATCAAGTAGCACAAAATAAAGCAAAGCACCAAGAAGGTCAAAGTGATCATTACAATAACGATCAAAAAAATGTTGATATGCAATATCGTAATTTAGCACAATCAGGATCTTTTGGCGCATCTAATGTAGCAAAAAGAGGTCAAAGACATCAAGATGACGAAGAAGGCGAACAAAATCAAAGAAGAAGAAAAAAAGCAAGCTTTCAATCATCACCTCAAAATATAAGAAAACCACTTACAGTTATAGAAGGCTCTAAGATGGGAATGGGAAGTAGCCAAGATATGTTTGTATCTTCTGCTTTTTCTCAACAAAAAATATCTAACATGAAAGTTGAAAAATCTATAATAGAACAAATAAAAGAATATCATCTTCCAGAAATAGGACTTGTTTTTTATGATACTGTTTATGCTAACTATAATCATAATGAAAAAAATGGAATCGGTAGAAATATGCAAAAAGATATTTTTGCGTTATTAGTTGAACATATTCCATTAACAAAAGATGTTTACTCTCCTCAATATAAAAGACTGATTAGAGATATAATTCAAGGATCTATGAGAGCAGGATACGATAGTAGCCTAGAACTTAAAGATCTGACAAAAATACTTATATCAGGAATTATGGCCATATCCCCTCATGATGATGATACAAAAATAATGACTGATACATTAAAAATAATCGTATCTGAAATAATGTATGGAAAAATTAACATAGGATATAACATGAGAGATGCAGCTGCATATATTGGAGCGGCTTCATATACATTAAGTCTATATTATAAGGATTTTCAAAAAGAAGTTCAATTTGATAAATCATTTGATAAACTTCTTAGAGAAGCTTTCGCAGATGCAATATGGGTTGCAACAGGTGAAATAAGTAATTTTTCAACAGCTTATGCAAAATCTAATATTGAACATTTTATGACTGCAAAATCTAAGGAAGAAGAAGTTATTAGCAAATCAGTTGTAAAAAATATGCTTTTATCTCCTTTCAAAAAAGTCCTTAACAGGCAATAATGACTGAGAATTAATTAATCCGTTTTTTTAGAAGTAATGAGTGATAAGTTAGAAGTGATGAGAAGGGATTTAATGAATAAAATACTATTTATAGGTTAAGGAAGTTATTTAACTCATGCTCCTAATTAAATTGTTTATTAGTTTTTGGAATTAACTTATACCTAAAATAGTTAAAAACTAGCAAGGTTGTATTTTGTGAGTTATAATTTAGATATACTATTTTTATTTGATGTGAAATATGGCAGAACAAACAGACGAACTAGTAAAAAGAGATGATTCTAGAAAAGGTGCCGCAGCTCCACCTTCGAGAAGACATGTTTCTAGCAATGCTAAAAGAACAACAGTAGTAATAAAAGGCTCAACTGTAATGGATGGGCATTCTCAAGATATATTTGTTCCTGTTGGCTCTGAAACTGTTAATCAATCTAGAGATAAATCAATAATAGATCAAATAAAAGAGTTTAGTTTAGGTGCAAACGGTTCTGCTATATTTAATACCGTTGCAGCAAATGCAGATCCTAATGCAGAGAATGGAGTAGGAAACAATCTACAAAAAGCATTACTAAATCAAATTGTTGAATGTATGGTAGAAACACCTGACATATTATCTCCTGAGTATAGAGCAATAGTTAGAGAAATTGTTCAAGGGACAATGCAAGCAGCAAAAGAAAATGAGATTAAGCTTCAAGAAGCAATAAAAATGCTTGTAACAGGCATAATGGCAATATCACCTCATGATGATGACCCTAAAATAATGTGTGAAGCATTAAAAATAATTTCATCTGAAGTTATGTATGGAAAAGTTAATATGGGATATAGCATGAAATTAGCCGCTCATAGCTTGGGAGCTGCCTTATTTATGCTTTCTATATATTATAAAAATTATCAAGCAAAAATAGAATATACAAAACAACTAGATCAAAAATTAAAATATGCTTGTAATGATGGTATATGGGAATCAACTGGTGAAGTAACTGGTTATTCAGAAGTACATGCAAGATCAAATACAGATAGATTTGTTAATGGCAGAATAGAAGAAGAAAAGAATTTTCAAAAAAATCTTATAAAAGGTATGATATTAATGCCACTTAAGAAACTTGAAAACATTGGTTTTATTAGAAGTATAATTACTAAATTTCAGCCTAAAAAATAATGATAAATAAAGGAAATATTGAGGGTAGAGCTTATATAAAAGCTATAAATACACCTTCATACTTTAATAAGCTTAGTAAGGATTTATATTCACTTTTTGATTCTGATTCTGGTTTAGATTTTGCAATGTCTATTTTAACAAAAAATATTGATGAAAAAAGTCAATTACCAAAAGATGTAAATGAAAAGTTTGAAAAAGCATATAAAAACTATTTTTTTTGTAGTGGTAATTTAAATGATTTTTTAGATTGTAAACTAAATTTCTCAATTAAAGATAAAATAATAATAAATGAAGATGTTATTGCAGAAATAAAGCTAAAAGATGGTATAGTTACAGAAATAAAAACTGCCAAAAATCCATTTAGAACACCTGAAAAAGATATAAAATAAATTTTGATTAGAATTTTAGATTGTACTTTAAGAGATGGTGGTTATATTAATGACTGGTTTTTTTCTGAAAAAGATATAAAAAAAATAATATCATCTCTTATTTATTCAAAAATAGATATTTTAGAACTAGGTTATCTTACTCAAAATAGTAAAGAAAATTCAGTTCTTTTTTCATCCATAGAAGATTTTGATATTTTTATTGATAAATTTGAAATAAAAACGGATATACCTATTTTATTAATGGTTGATTATGGCAAATTTGATATTAATAAATTAAGTTATTCTAAAAATATATCAGGAATAAGATTAGCTTTTTATAAAGAGAATTATAAAGATATTTTTGAGCATATAAAAATAATAAATGATTTAGGTTATAAGTTATATTTACAACCAATGGTAACGAATTTTTATTCTGATTATGAATTAAAAGATTTATTAGAAAAAACTTCATATTATAAAATAGATTCTTTTTATATTGTAGATAGCTTTGGTAGTTTTTTTCCTAATGACATCGAAAATTATTTTAATAAAATAGATAATTTTTTGGATAAAAAAATAAATATCGGACTACATTCTCATGATAATATTTCTTCTTCTTTTTTATGTGCTGAAAAAATAATAAATATAGCTAAAGATAGAAAAATAATAATAGATTCTACAATAAATGGTATTGGAAGAGGTGCAGGAAATCTAAGTACTGAATTTATATCATATTTTCTGAATCATAGTAAAAATCATAAATATAATATGGAACCCTTTATTAACGAATCTTTTTTTGAAAAAAATTATTCTCAAAAACTGAAATATTTTATTTCTGGACTAAACAAAAAACATCCTTTTGATTCATAAGATAAATACAGTAAGAAGTAAAAAGTGATGAGTGAGTAGTCAAAATCATATATTCTTATCTCATTACTTTTAACTTTTTACTTTTCACCAAATATATAATAATGATTTTTTATTAAACTTATTTTGATGTAATTTTTTCTATTATATTAATAAAATTTTTTGTATCATATTCTTTTCCAAAAATTTGAACATTAATAATTAAACCATGCCAAATTAACATAATATGATCAACTCGGTCATCTATATTATCTAAATTTAATCTTTTTAAGACTTCTTTAAATTTTTCTTTAATTTTTGTCTTATTTTCTAAAATAACTTTATGTAAATCATTATTATTTTCTGGAAATTCTATAAGAACATTTAAAAAAGGACAATGAAAACTTTCACCACTAGAAAAATGTTTAGTTAGAAATATAAAAAAATCAAGTATTGGGTTTTTAGTTTTATCATTATCTAAATATAATTCAAAATCTGAAAAAAATATTTTACCTCTGTTATTAAGATACTCTATTACTAAGTTTTCTTTTGATGAAAAATGATTATAAAGGCTCATTTTAGCAACACCAGATTCAGATATAATAGTATCTATACCAACCGATTTTATTCCTTTTTCATAAAATAATTTATCAGCGGTACAAAGTATTTTTGATCTAGTCTCTTCACTAGAACATCTTTTTTTAGTTTCCATTTTATTTTTCCATTTCTAATTGACATTATATATTTTTTTTGATAAATTGTATATATACAGACCTGTCTGTATATTAAAAAGAAATATTAAAATTAAAAAAGGAAAAGAAAATGACAAAAGTAGCCTTAATTACTGGAGCAAACAAAGGTATAGGATTTGAAACTGCAAGACAACTTGCAAAGCAAGGAATAAAAGTTCTTTTAGGTGCAAGAGACGAAAAAAGAGGAACAGAAGCAGCATTAAAACTAAAAGCAGAAGGTTTAGATGTTGAATTTGTACAATTAGATATGAATAATTATGAGACACATAAAAATGTTGGAAATTTTATCCAAGAAAAATTTGGTAAGTTAGATATATTAATAAATAATGCAGGAATAATGGAAGAACCAACTACATCTAGTAAAGCATCTTTAGAAACATACAGAAAAATATTTGAAACCAATTTTTTTAGTGTTATAGCTTTAACTCAAACATTATTACCATTAATCGAAAAAAGCGAAGAAGGAAGAATAGTAAATCTCACTTCTCTTTTAGGCTCATTAACAGCTCATTCTGATAAAACTAGTTTTATATATGACTTTAAATCTGTTCCTGCATATAATCTTTCAAAAACAGCGTTGAATGCTTTTACTGTTCATTTAGCTTATGAGTTAAAAGATACAAAAATAAAAGTAAATTCTGCTCACCCTGGTTATGTAAAAACTGATATGACTGGAGATCATGCACCTATGGAAGTTGAAGATGGAGCAAAAACATCAGTTTCATTAGCAACTCTTCCGAGTGATGGAGCAACAGGTGGATTTTTTCATTTAGGTGAAACAATTGCTTGGTAATAACACATTAAAAAGTTAAAAGTTAAAAGTGATGAGTAAAAAGATAAAAATATATCATTTGCTTATCACTCCTTACTTTTCACTAAATATATAATCAGAAGTTTTTATCAGATCAATTTTTTTGATTATATATAAATATTTTTTATAGACGTTTTATAAACGTCTTTTTTTAATTGATAATTAATAATTCAAAATTAGAGCAAGTAAATAACAAACAAAGGTATAATAGTAAAGTTTAGAGTAGAACTAGAATAGGAAGCATAAATGAATAAAAAAATAAAGATCTACTTATCAGCTAGTATAAGTAATGCTTTAAATAATCAACATATTTGTGATCAATTTGATAAAGATAAGTTCTTTTTTCATTTGCCTCAAACTATCACACCAAAAGAACTAAATCATGAAAACTTTCCTCTTGGTGTATACAATAAATGTATAGAAATGATGGAAGATTCTGATGCAGGGCTTCTTTTATTAGATTCTTATGGAAGAGATTGTGCTTGGGAAGCAGGTTGGTATTCTTGTAGAAATGATAAAAAATTAATCGCTTTTGTAGAATCTAGTTCACATTTTATGAGAGATTGGATGATAAAAGGAGGAATTGATATTTTTGTAACAAATAATACACGATTACATGAATATGCTTTAGAAGATCCTATTTTAAAATACAAAAAAATTCTCTATATAAAAGACTTTTCAGAAATAACAAGTAAATTTTATGAACTTTTCTAATTTTAATTTTGAGCCAAAAAGATAATATAATAGTAATACAAGAATTTAAACCTAAACTTCATCAAAGAAGAAGGTATGTTTCTGCTGTAAATACAATATTAAGATGGGTCATGTTTTCTTTATCAATAGGACTTTTTTATTCTGCTTATTTATTATTTAATCTTGATATGTGGAATATAAAATTTGTAGAAATTAATGGATTAACAAAAATTGGAAGTGCTTATGTCCAAAAATTTGAAATCGATAAAACATATAAAGATAAGCATCTATTATTAGTTAACCCATTAGAAATAATAAGAATATTAAAACATAATAGGATTTTTAAAAATATAAGTGTTAAAAGATCTCTTTTCCCTCCAACAATACAAATTAATTTTGTCGAAAGAAAACCATACAAAATAATTTACGAGAAAATGCACGAAAGAATTTTTACAATAGATGATCAAGGTTTTATACTTACATTTAATGATCAAAGTAACAATAAATATATACATATAATCAATGAGATAAAAAATTATAGAATATCTCAAGAACAAATTGATATTATTAAAATAACCTCTTCTTTTTTAGAAAGAAAAAAAATACAAGACATAGGTATTTATGATTTATCTGAAATTGATAAAATAATATTAAAAACTAAAACTAATACAGTTTTTCTTGGTAATATAGAAGATATAATAATGAAAATAAAATCTATAGATGAGCTAGAAAAACTATCTCAAAAAACAAAAAATGAATTAGAATATATAGATGTAAGTAATTGGAGAAATCCTGTTTTAAAAATTAAAGTAAAGAAAAAAAACAGTGCTATACAATCAAAAAAAGAAGATAATAAGTAGTTGGCAAATATCGGTAGCTGGAACTAGCCTTATTTTGGGTTTTCTTTTATCAGTTCAATTTAAGTCTCAATCAGAGCACAGAGCTAGAAATATTCCTAGTAGAAGAATTGAGGATATTGCCAATCTTTTAAAAGAATCTGAAGAAAAAAGAAAAGATCTTGAAAAATCGGTTTCATCTCTATTAAAAGAAATAAATAGACTAAAAGGACCTGAATTAATTTCTAATAAAAAAGAAATAAATGATAAATTAATTTTAACAGGTTTTTCTCCTTTGATTGGACAAGGCGTTGTAGTTATTTTAAATGATAGTAAAAAAAATGTAGAAAATGGGGATAACCCAGCAAATGGAATAGTTCATAATGAAGATCTCTTAAAAATAACAAATGAACTTAAATCTTCTGGAGCAGAAGCAATTTCAATAAATGATAACAGATTGATTTCAAACTCTGAAATAAGTTGTGCTGGGCCTACTATTTTGGTAAATAAAAATAGACTAACACCTCCATTTGAAATAAGAGCTATTGGAAAACCAGAAAATATGCTTTCAGCACTTAATATGAGAGGTGGCATTATTGAAACGTTAAAGTTTTTTGGACTTGAAATAAAAATAGAAAAAAAAATAGACGTAAAAATACCTGCTTATAACGGAGCAGTTGATTTTAAATATTCTAAGCCTGTTTCGGCAGAACCCGAAAAAGAAAATCAATAAAACTATGTGGGTAATAATAATCAGTTTATTTGTAGGAATGATATTAGGTTTCTTTTCGCCAGTGTCAATTTCAGTAGAATTAAGTAAATACTTTGCTGTTTCTATTCTTGCAGGACTAGACACTAGTATTGGTGGATTAAGAGCTGGACTAGAAAAACACTTTAGAATTTCTATTTTCACTAGTGGATTTACTTTTAACATATTTTTGGCGGTTTTATTAGTTTATTTAGGAGATTTATTAGGAATAGATCTTTATTTAGCTGCTATGCTTGTTTTTGGCATGAGGCTTTTTAATAATATAACAGCAATAAGAAGAAGTTTACTTGATAAGTTTTGGATTATACCAAAAAATGAAAAACAAAAATCTAATATAGATAACAATAAATTACCAATAAAAGAAAGTATAGAGATATAATTATGACGTTTAAATATGTAAACAGAAAAAATTTAGTATTTTATCTACACCATAAAAAAGATGAAAATGGGAACGATGAATATTTTTTTTCTAGAGCACCTCAAAAAAATGATATAACAGAAATCCCTGAAGGATATCAATTAGAAGAAGACACAGGTAGTGCAAAAGTTTCACTAAAAAAAATAATATGAAAGAAATTGAAGTAAAAGTTTTAAATATTGATAAAGAAGCTGTAAAAGAAAAAATAGCTGCTGTAAATGGAATTTTGGTAAAAAAAGAATTTCAAGAAAATTATATGTTTGACTTTGAAAATCAAATGTTTGAAAAAAAAGGTGGCTATGTAAGGATAAGAAAAGCTACTAGTTTTTTGGATAATAAAGAAAAAATAACGATTACATCTAAAGAACTTATTTCAAAAGATAAATTTAAAATATCCAAAGAAATAGAATTTAAATCTTATGAATTTGAAAATGCAAAGCTTTTTTTAGAGTCGTTAGGATTAATAAAATTTCGTTTAGATGAAAAGTTTAGAGAGTCATATCAACTAGAAGAAGGTTTAATAGAAATAGACACATGGGCAGGAATTCCAACTTATCTTGAAGTTGAAGCTGATTCTGAAGAAAAAGTTCAAATAATTTTAGAAAAAATAGGCTATTCCTTAGAAGATAGTACATCTATGATTTTAAAAGAAATTATGGAAAAATTTAATATTCCCAATACAGATAGAATTTTTACAGAAGAAGAAAAGAGTAATTTTTTTAATAAAATTTAACTTTTACTATATACAGAAATCAAAAAAAAAGTTAAAATTAGAATAAGAAGTAATTAAATTTTTTGTTATTTTTATGGGTGCAAAATGGAAATAAGTAAAGTAAATCAACTTTCAGTAGAAACAGTTTCAACTGATAAAGTTCTTATTCAAAACAAAACAGAAGCAAAAACACATAATCCTTTTTCTTCTTCAGATTCAACCACTTTAAAAAAATCATCTGGTGTTAGCTCTAACCCTTTTGAACAAAATAAAATTAACCCAATTGAAGCTGGTGAATTAGCAAGAAAAGAAGTTCTTAATTACTTTAAAAATAGTTTTGTTGGTACAGATAAATACAAACAAGCTTTTGGTGATAAAAAATGGGATGATATTGCAGATTCTGTAATTTACAGACTTCAATTACATAGAGATAAAAATGCAGAAGCTTCTAATTTTCAAGGTAATGCTTATGCGTTCAATATAGAAATAAATGGAGTTACTGGACAAGTAGCGATAGATAAAAAATCTGGTTCATTAAAAGCAATAAATATTGATGCAGAATAAAAATATTTCTTGAAAAAGTTAATATTTTTATTTATAATTTTAGTTAATATTTAAGCAAGTTTTTTTTAGTTTTTGTGATAATTTTTTAGGCGATGGTTTGTAGAGGTTTTTTTTATGTTTTCAAAAGTACTTAAATTAAGTTTAGTTATTGGTTTTACCCTTTCTTCTTTTAGTTTGTCTTCATGCGGTATGTTTAAGAGAGTTGCAACTGTAGAGCCTGCGGCTGAAAAAGTAACTCCTGCTGCTAATGATTTTTACCAACCACCAGTTGATAATACACCTGTAATAAATACTGTTACAGCAACTCCTAATACATCATTAGGTACTGTAAAACTAACAGGATGGCAACCTAGAGGAATAGCAGTTTCTGGTGGGACAATGTATTTAAGTGCTTATGGAACAACAAAAGTTGTTTTTACAAGTGGTACTGTATTAAAAGTAGCTGGAGATGGAAAAGTAAAAGATTTAGCTTCTAATTTAGTTGGATATCATGCTATTGCTAAAACAGTTACAGGATTAGCATTATCTGGAAGTAGCTTAATTGTTTCTGATACAGATAAAATGTACACAGTAGATTCAACTTCAGGTAAAGTAGTTACCATAAAAGGTAAAGGTGGCGGTACAGATGTAGCTGTTGCTGGTGGTAATGTTTTTATTTCTAATGGTTCTGTAGAAAAATCAGATTCTACAGTTGCTTCAAGAAATCCAGTTAGTGGTTTATCAGGAACTGGAATTGGTGGAGATAATACAGGAAATGTATATGCTGTAAGTGGAAATTCTATAAAAAAAGCTGACCCTACTGGACAAGTTATGGATGTTATAACATCTGATCTCTCTGCACCTCTTGATGTTGCAGTAGATAATAGAAATGGTGATATATATGTTCTTGAAATGCAAAATGTAAAAAGATTTAATTCAAGTGGTTCATTATTAACATCGTTCCCTTCTATGGCATCAAAACCAATTGCGATAGCAGTTGATGAATCAGGAATTGTTTATGTTGCAGATAATGGAAATGATGCAAAAGATTCAAAAGTAGTGAAGTTTTCAGCTTCAGTTGGTTAATAGAAATTATATAGAAATTTAAAAATTTCTTTTTTTTAATAATCTCTATCTATCTAAAAAAAGAGTAGTTAAAACAAACTACTCTTTTTATTTTTTATTTACATAATAAATAGCTCGATTAAAAATAATTGATCAAAATCAACTATTTATGTGTTTTATATCATTGCATAAAAATATAATTGATCATAATATCCAAATATTAAAGTTATTTACTAATAATAAAACAAGAAAGTATTTTCATTTTTTCTAATATTATATCAATAACTTTGATTCAGTTTTATTATAAAAAAAAAGTAAAGAATGATTAAAGGATCTAATTTAAGTCAAACAATATTTGCATTATCTGAAGCTTTGGATCTTGTTGGAATTGACGATATAAATCATGGTAAAAGAGTAGCATATATAGCATTAGAAATTGCTAAAATGCTAAATTATAAGAATATAGATCTTATAACATTATTTCATGCGTCTTTGTTACATGACTGTGGGGTTTCATCGAGTAAAATACATACAAAATTAGTTTTAGAATTTGATTGGTTAAATGCAAAAGATCATTGTATAAATGGTTATAATTTATTAAAACAATTAGATTTATTTAAAGAATTAGCACTTTTAGTACTTTTTCATCATACACACTGGGAAGATCTAAAAAAAATGGATTATAGTAATAATATAATTGAAATGTCTAATATTATATTTCTTGCAGATAGAATTGATGTTAGTATTGGAAAATATTGCTTGGAAAATAAAGAAACTCATAAGTTACTAAGCAAAGAATTTATTCAAAATAAAATTAGAACTTATAGCAATGATTTTTTTAAAAAAGAATTAGTTGATGCTTTTTTAGAAGTTTCTGATAAAGAATCTTTTTGGTTTAATCTTGAAGATCATGTAATAAAAAATAATCTTGTTTCTTTTATGGAAGAGCAACATTGTGATAAAGAACCTAATCTTGATATACTACATTTTAAACAAACAGCAAGACTTTTTTCATATTTTGTAGATGCAAAAAGTAATTTTACGTCTGAACATTCTGTAGGTGTTGCGACTTTATCAAAATTTATTTCTCAAGAAATGGGCTTTAATGAAAAATTAATTGATAAAATAGAAATAGCCGCACTTTTACACGATTTAGGAAAATTAAAAATTTCCGATCAAATACTTGAAAAAAAATCATCTCTTACCATTGAAGAATTTGATCTTATAAAATATCATCCATTTGAAACTAATAGAATACTTTCAAATATCGCAGGTATAGAAGATATAACACTGTGGGCATCTCAACATCACGAAAAATTAAATGGAAATGGTTATCCTTATCATTATTCTGATAAAGAAATACCAATGCAATCAAGAATTATTGCTGTATCAGATATTTTTCAGGCACTTGCACAAAATAGACCTTATAGAGAACAACTAACATCTGATAAAATTTTAGAAATATTAAAAATAAAAGTAAATTTAAATGATATAGATAAAGATATAGTAAGATTTATTGAATTAAATTTAGAAAATTGCTGGAAATCATCGCTTTCTTATGAATTATAAATATTAAAAAGTAAATTCCTAAAAGAGAAGATGTTTATTTTTAACTCCTAATTATAAATTTTTCAAAAAGAAAATTTTGTTGACAAACACGAAAAAGTGCTACAGTCTATTATCAAAACAAATAAAATAAGAACTAGACTATAACTAAATTTAAAATCATTATATTTGTAAATATTTTGATATAATATAAAAATTGAACTGTTTTCAAAAAATAAGGAAATAAAAATGGATCTAAAAGGCAAAATTTGTATAGTAACAGGTAGTAATTCTGGCATTGGTAAAGTTACAGCTCTTGAAATTGCAAAAATGGGTGCAACTGTAATAATGGTTTCAAGAGATAGAAACAAAGGAGAAAAAGCTCTTGAAGAAGTTAGGAATCTTAGTGGTAATAAAGATGTAGAATTAATGCTTTGTGATTTTGCATCTCAAAAATCTATAAGAAAATTTGCCGAAGAATTTAAATCAAAATATCAAAAATTACATATATTAGTTAATAATGCAGGTCTAATTTTAACAGAAAAAACCATTACAGAAGATGGTATAGAATCAACTTTTGCTATTAATCATATCGGGTATTTTTTATTAACAGAACTTCTCCTTGATGTAATTCGTGAAAGCACGCCTGCAAGAATAGTAAATGTTTCATCTGATGCACACAAAACAGGACATATAGATTTTGATGATATAAATTTTGAAAGAAAAAAATATAGTTCTATTGGAGCTTATTGTAACTCAAAATTAGCAAATATTTTATTTACAAGAGAATTAGCGAAAAGATTGAAAGGAACAAAAATAACTGTAAACTGCCTTCATCCTGGAGTTATTAGCTCTAATTTTGGTAGTAATACATCAGGTATATTAGGTTTTTTAGTAAAAATAGCAAAACCGTTTTTTACTACAGTTGAAAAAGGAGCAGAAACTCAAATTTATCTTGCAACTTCGCCACAAGTTGAAGATGTTACAGGCGAATATTTTTCAAAAAAGAAAGTTGCTTACACAACATCAGAAGCAAATAATGAAGGTATAGCAAAAAAACTTTGGGATGTTAGCAACGAAATGATAAAAGCCAGTTCTTTTACTAATTAATATTCTTCTATCAAATTTTAGAACAATAAAAATAAACTTTATTGTTCTAATTTCCAAATAACACTTTCAAAAATACCACCTTTAACTTTAATTTTTCCACTTTTTTGATCTTTATATTTATCAAATGTATTTTGATTAGTTTTTAATTTAATATAAGTATCAGTCGTTTTTTTCCAATTAGTAACATTTATATAGTAGTTATAACCACCTTTTGTTGGCTGCATTTCTTTATAAATAAAAACATTATAAGTTTTTGATGGAATTATGATACTAGAAAAATCATTTATAGAATAAATTGCTAAATAATCAAATCCAAAATTAATAAAATATAAAATAAGAGAGAGTGAAAAAATTTGTTCAAATTTAGTTGTTTCTCTTCCAGAGCGAGTTTTATAAAATATAGATGATGCTATATCTTCTAAATAAAAGAATTTATCCAAGTAATTATAGAAAAAATAAGTTGTAATAAATGAAAGAATTAGAGATAAGATAACAAAAAAACTTCCTGAAATGAAAATAGGAAATAATTTAAAATCTACAAAAAATAAAATAAGACTTATAGAAAAAAATAAACCAAAATTAATAAAAAAAACTCTTTTATATATTTTTTCAAATCCAGTTTTTAGCTTATTATCTTTTTGAAAAAAATTTTTAAAATTCAAATTTGATAAAATATTATTATCTGATAATTTATTTTCTACAGGAGTTAAATCTTTTTTTAATTTAGCTCTTTCATCTATTTTATCTTGTGAAAAATTATAATAACAATAGGAACAAATATTTAAATTACCTATTTTTTGAACTTTATTGCATTTAGGACAAATAATATCTTTCATTAGAACAAGTTTTATTTTTTAATACAATATGAATTATAGCTTTTTTTAAAGAAAACTTAAAGAAAAAATAATTATGTACTATAATATAATAATAATAATATTTTTAGTGTTTTTAAGTTAAGTGTCAGAAAATATTTTAATAGAAAAAATAAAATCAACAATCAGAGATGTACCTGATTTTCCTAAGGCTGGGATTGTTTTTAAAGATATAACGCCTATTCTAAAAGATGGTTTACTCTTCAGAGAAACAATAAAATATCTTGCAGAAATGATAAGAGACCTTAAACCAGATTATATAGCTGGAATAGAATCAAGAGGTTTTATCATAGGTGCACCACTAGCCATGGAACTTGGTATTGGTTTTACTTTAATAAGAAAAAAAGGTAAATTACCTTATAAAAGAAAGAGTGTAACTTATTCTTTAGAATATGGAACAGACACATTAGAAATACATGAAGATGCTGTTGAAGAAGGTAAAAAAGTAATCATAATAGATGATCTTTTAGCAACTGGCGGTACAGCACTTGCATCTTATGAATTATTAAAAGGAATAGGAGCTGATGTTTTAGCTGTACTATTTCTAGTAGAGTTAGAATTTTTGAAGGGTAGGGAACGCTTATCTGCTTGCAAAGTAATGAGTCTGGTAAATTACAGCTAAAAGAAACTGATCAACAAAAAGATGATCCATATAGAAAATTTTTGTATGATTTTGATCCTGAAGCAAAACCAAGACTAGAAATTCTTTTAGATAAAATAAAGGATTATATAACTAATCCTGATGATATTGACTTGATTAAAAAAGCATTTTCCATTGCCGTAAACTTTCACGGTTCACAAAAAAGAGCATCAGGAGATCCATATTATTTACATCCAATTCAAGTTGCAGAAATATTAACTACATTAAATGCAGATGCAGAAATGATTGCTTCTGGATTAATGCATGATGTTTTAGAAGATACTGATTATCCACCAGAAAAAATGAAAGAAGTTTTTGGTGATAAAATTTATCAACTCGTTGACGGAGTAACAAAACTAGGTAAAATATCTTTTTCTTCAAAAGAAGAACGTCAAGCGGAGAGTTTTAGAAGAATGTTTTTGGCAATGGCAAAAGATATTCGTGTTATTGTAATAAAATTAGCTGATAGACTTCACAATATGAGGACTCTTAATTATTTAGCAGAAGAAAAACAAAAAAGAATAGCAAAAGAAACAATAGAAATTTTCTGCCCTTTAGCTAATCGATTAGGTATTGGTAAAATAAAATGGGAATTAGAAGATATGGTATTAAGATATCTTTATCCTGATGATTATTGGAAAATAACTAAGCATATTTCACAAAAAAGAGAAGTAAGAGAAAATTTTGTTTTTAGTGTTATAACAGAACTCGAAACTCAATTAAAAGAAAATAAAATTGAAGCAGAAATAAGTGGAAGGCCGAAACATTTTTATAGTATTTATCAAAAAATGGTTCAGCAAAAAAAAGAATTTCATGAACTATATGATATTGTAGCAGTTAGAATAAAAGTTAAAGAAAAACATGATTGTTACGAAGCTTTAGGTGTAGTTCATTCTGTTTTTAAACCTATCCCAGGAAGATTTAAAGATTATATTGCTATGCCAAAACCTAACTTATATCAATCTTTACATACAACTGTTATTGGGCCAGAAGGCTATCCGTTAGAAATTCAAATAAGAACTCATGATATGCACAGAATTGCTGAATATGGTATCGCTGCTCATTGGTCATATAAAGAAAAAAATGTTGGAAAATCTGCTCAAGATTTACAATTATCTTGGTTAAGACAATTAATCGAATGGCAAAATGATCTCAAAGACGCTAATGAATACATGAATAGTGTTAAAGTAGATCTTTTTACTGATGAAGTTTTTGTTTTTACTCCTAATGGAGATGTTTATTCATTACCTTATGGTTCAACACCTATTGATTTTGCTTATAGGATACATACTGATGTTGGTCATAAATGTGTTGGAGCAAAAGTAAATGGAAAGATAGTTCCTCTTACAACAGCTCTTAATAATGGTGATCAGGCAGAAATAATTACATCTAAAATAAGACAACCTAGTTGGGATTGGATGAACTTTGTTGTTACTTCTCATGCAAAAAATAGAATCAGACAATGGTTTAAAAAAGAAAAAAGAGAAGAAAATATAATAAAAGGTAAACAGTTACTTGATGAAGATTTTAAAAAATATGAATTAGATACTGTAAGTGATAAACAAAAAAGATTAGAAGAGATATACAAAAAATTTAATTTAAATTCTGTAGATGATATGTATGCTGCTATTGGTTATGGAGAACTTACTACTAGTCAAATTGTTACTAGAATAAAAAATGATCTTAACCAAGAAAAAGGTATTTCTATTGAAGATTTTACTAAAGAAAAACCTGTTGTTAAAAATAAAAAAGAGTCTGATATTTTAGTTGATGGTCTAAATGGCTTATTAATAAATATGGCAACTTGCTGTAACCCATTACCTGGCGAAAATATTAAAGGTGTTGTTAGTAGAACCAAAGGAATAATGATCCATGAAGCTAGTTGTTTAAACCTTCAAAAAGTTAATACAGGAAGAATTATGGATGTTGGTTGGGGAAATCTTGAAAAAGATAAAAAAGTTTCTTATCCTGCCGATATAGAAGTTCATTGCTTAGATAGAATTGGTTTATTAAAAGATATTATTTCGAAGCTATCTGATAGTAAAATAAATATATTAGGTGCAAATGTTGTAACAGATAAGTCAAGAACAGCTACTATTTATGTAAAAGTTGAAGTTAGTACTTATGAAACATTGCAAAAAGTCATAAATATGATAAGAAATATTAGTGATGTTTTAAATGTTACAAGAGTTAAAAATAAAAAAGTTGTTAAAAAATCTCCTGTAAAAAAAGCTGAAGTAAAAAAAACTAAACCTAGAAAAGCAAAAAAGTAAAGTAAAAGTATGATTCAAAATCAAAAGATACATTATTAAATAGAATTGGCTTAGTTGAAAATGATTATAAATTAAAAATTGATAAAGCTTTAACTAAAACATTAAATATTGAATAAATTAAAAAAAAAGAGTTTTTATTATAAATAGCTTATTCTAAAAAAATGTATATTAATTAATTTAGAGAATTAAGGAGAAGAAATAAAATCATCAATAGTTTTCTTTTTACCTAGCTTACTTCTAAGTTGTTCTAAAGCTCTTTTATGAATACGACTCACCCAAGATTCTGAAAGACCTAATTTTTTACCAATCTCATTAAAAGGCATTTTACTAAAATAATAATATTTTAAAGTAGTTCTTTCTTGCATAGGAAGTTGTTCTATTGAAAGTCTTAGCATATTCTGAAGTTCTTCAAATTCTATATCATTTTGAATACTATCATATTTACCAACTTGACTCATTAAACTATAACCTTCTTCGTTATCATTTCCAGTTGGTGCATCTAAAGAAAGAATATAGTTATAACTTATTTGAGTAATCTTATTATATAAAAGGTTTGATTCAGTTTCTACTTCATCACCAGTTTCACTAAAAGACTCTTCTTCAGAATCATGAGAAGAGTAATCTTCTTCTGGATCTGGCGTTTTTTGAACTTGAACTTGACCAGTAGATTTTATGGTAGGAATTTTAGGCAAATTATCAAGAATAGAACCCTTAACATAATAAGTGGCAAAAGTTTCAAACTTAACACCACGTTCAGGATCAAATCTTCCAGTTGCAGACAGCAAACCAACCACACCGTCACTTATTAAATCTTCAAGCTCGTAGTGCTTAGGAAGTTTAGAATAAATTTTCCTTGCTATTGATTTAACAAGGGGCATGTATTTCTGTATAGTTTGATTATTGCTTTTTATTGCAGGTTTTGGCGAAGAGGACATACTCCGTATTTACTTTTTTTATCTTATTACTTATATCTATCTTTTATATCAATTTCAGTTGCTAATTTTTCTTTTATTTCAGCTTGTTTTCTGTTTTCTTCAATTTTAGCATCGTCTTTAAAAACTTTATCACCTTTTAACTGAGTATAAAGTGCATTAACTAAGTCATTACCACCTTGCTCAGAGAATTTTTTACCCATTTCTTGATCAAGAAATCCAACAAACATATCAACACTCTCACCAGAGAACATACCACCACCGATACCATGTTCTTCGTCTTCTTTTTTATCGTCTGGGTTTCCTCTCATTGTACTAAACATATAAGAAAAAAGAATTGAAGTAAAATCTTTTGCAGCGGCTTTTAAATCTTTATCAGTTTCAGAATGTTTTAACTCAGGCTCCTTAGCTCCATAACCTTGAGAAACAGAACCTATTAGTGCTACTTGATCAATCATTATTTTTCCTCTTATATTATTTCAAGGTGAGCATTTAACGCACCTGAAGCTTTTATTGCTTGAATAACTGTTATTAAATCTTTTGTAGAAACACCTAAAACATTAAGTGATTTTACTAATTGTCCAATTGTTGTACCACCCTCAAATATTTGAGTTATACCTTTTTCTTCTTTAACATCAATTTTTGTATTGGTTATAACTTTTGCCTCAGCATTACTTGCTGGTGGAGGTTGAGATACCTCAGTTTGTTTTTCTATTTTAACAGTTAAACCACCGTGAGAAACAGCTACCGGTCCAATTTTTACATTTTGTCCAATAACAATTGTTCCTGTTCTTTCGTCTAAAATTATTTTAGCTGCATTATTTCTAGGATTAAGTGATAAGTTTTCTATTCTTGATAAAAGATCTACTATATTTTCTCTATAAGATGCTGTTACAAAAACTCTTACTGTTGCAGGATCGAGGGCTTTTGCATTGCCTAAAAGGCTTTTATTTATTTTATCTGAAAGCTCACTTGCAGTTGTCGAATCTGGATTAATTAAATCAATAAAAATATTTCCGTTTTCATCTAACATTGTTACATTAACTTCTTTTTCTACTAAAGCTCCATTTGGTATTCTACCTACAGTAGGAACATTCTTTTTTACTACTGAACCATCAGATTCTACACCAAATCCACCGATTGAAACGGCTCCTTGAGAAACAGCATAAGTTCTTCCGTCTGGACCATTAAGAGGTGTTCTTGCCAAAAAGCCATTTTCAATACTTTTTGCATCACCAATAGCAGAAACTTCAACATCAATTTGTTGACCAGGTTTAACATAAGGTGGTAATTTTGCTGTTACCAAAACACCAGCTACGTTTTTAATTTTAGCTGCACCCATATTAGGGATACCAAGTCTTTCTAACATATTAGAAAATGATTTATTTGTAAAAAGAGTTGCGTTACTATCGCCAGTTCCTGTTAAACCAACTATAAGACCATATCCAGAAAGATAATTTGGTCTAGCATTTCTTATTACAGCAACATCTTTCACTCTTACAGTAGAATCAAATTCAGTTGATTTAGATGCAACCATATCTGCTGCTTTTGCCGAATTTGAAAACGACAAAGCAAAGGAAGAAACAAGGGTTGTTAATATTAACTTATTAAAATTCTTCATTATTTTTATTCCTATCTAATATTAAATCAAGAAATTAAAAATTCTTGACATTAAGCCACCTGTACTTTTTGCACTAACAGGGCCTGTACCTTTTACATCAATTTGCATATTAGCAATTCTTGTAGAATTAATCGTATTATCTGTCATAATATCATCTCTTCTTGCTATTCCACTAAGAATTATTTCGCTTATCTCATCATTTATTTGTATTTGTTTTCTTCCTCTTAATATCAAGTTGCCATTAGGAAGAATATCTTCAATATGAACAGTTATATTAAGAATCAAAGTACCATCTCTTGTAGTTGTTCCTGCACCATTAAAAACAACTTGGTTATCTGTTTTTAACTGCTTATTGAATAAACCAGAAGACGGATCTTTAGCAGGAATCTCCCATTTATGTGTATTTTGCAAAGTTTTATTTCCTTGCAAAGTTGATCTTTGAGTAGCTTTAGTGGTTTCTAAAACGTTGACAGTTACCAAACCACCTATTACAAAGGCTGGTCTTCTATCAGTAAACCAACTCCCAACACTTGTATCATTCCAAAGTGAATCTGCATAAGCAGGAACAATAGAAGAAAACAACATTAATGTTGTGAGCGAAAGTAAAATTTTCTTTTTTAACACGTTTCAGTTACCTCCCAAGTTAACCTCAACAAGACTTTGATCTATTATCTTAGCACTTATAACTTTTTTAGATGGTGTGTTCACTTTAACCGAGACCATCTGACCTATAGCACCTTCTTGAAGTGCTTCACCTGAAGCAATTAAAATCAAATCCCCATTTCTTATTCTAATTGTAACCTGATTTCCTTTAAAAACAACAACTCTTTCTTTAAATAAATTAGATGTTATAAAAGAATTTTCTTTTATATCAACTAAAGATGTTTTACCTACAATAAGAGATGTATCTATTATATGTATTTTAGTTAGTTTACTAGAAGGAGCTTTAGAAATTTTAACATGTTCTTCAGTAACTATCTCTCCTTTTCTTATTGGAATTTTTGCAATAAGAACTGGTTTATAAACATCTATCTTACATCTAATAAAAATAGTTCTATTAAGTTTATCATCTACATAAACTTGAACTGGTATGGTAAATTTTCCAATAATACCTGATATATTAGAATCTAAAAATTTCAACTCTATATTTTTCTTTGGAAATATTTTTTTGAGATCTAAAATCTTTTTTTCTAATTTCTCATCAACCCATTCCACGATAATATCTTCAGTTTCAACATTATAATATTCATGAATCTTTGTTTTTATTTCAGATATAAAAGAATCTGTGTTTCTTAAAGAACTTGCTTCTACTATTGAAGTTTGAAAGAAAAAAACAATAACAAAAAATAAACTAAGGAACAGCCTCATAAAAAAATTCATTATTATAAGCACTATTCCTCTTATTAAATTATTATTATCTTGTCAAGTTATTAGCTGTATCCATCATTTTATCAGATACACTTACTACTTTTGAATTTGTATCAAATGCTTTTTGTGTACTAATAAGATCAACCATCTCATGAACTATTTGAACGTTAGAAGCTTCTAATGCACCACTCACAACAGAACCTAATCCATTTAACTTAGGGTTTCCTGTAATTGGCTCTCCTGAAGCACCTGTTGGTATGAAATAAGAATTTCCTATTGCTTGTAAACCAGCTGGATTTGGGAAATCAGTTAAAGTAAGTTGAGATGCTTGTGTAAGGGTACCTGTACCTGCTGTTCTTACCCAAACTTTACCATCTTCACTCATGTGTGAAAATTGTTGTTCTGGAGAAAGAGTAATAGCTGGGTCTAAAATAAAACCAGTAGTACTAACAAAAGCACCTGTATTATCTTGCTTTATAGCACCATTTCTACTAAATACATCTTGACCTGTTACGGCATCTTTAAACTTGAAAAAACCTCTTCCGTTTATAGCAAGATCCATTTGGTTTTCTGTAACCTTCATAGAACCTTGTTTGTGCATAATAGCAGTCCCAGCTACCTTAACACCAAGACCAACAGATGTACCTGTAGGACTATCACCAACTGAAGGTGTTCTTCTGTATTGATATAACAAGTCGCTGAAGTCAA
>JBBTGK010000028.1:0-15286 GCA_038060635.1 Cyanobacteriota bacterium
TTACTTCTTCAATTTCTTCCTCAAGTAAAAGGTCTATTTTATTAAGTACAATTAGTTTAGTTTTTTTATCAACTTCACCTGGGTACAATAATAATTCATGACTTATAGTTTCCATATCAAAAAATGGATTTTCACTTGAAATATCTATTATATGAACTAATAAACGACTTCTTTCTATATGTCTTAAAAATTTATGACCTAAACCTATTCCCTTGTGTGCCCCTTCGATAAGTCCAGGAATATCTGCCATAACAAAACCATCACCAGCAGATATTTTTACTACACCTAAATTTGGTGTTAAGGTTGTAAAAGGATAATTTGCAATTTTAGGTTTTGATGCAGATACAACACTAAGTAAAGATGATTTTCCTGCGTTTGGTAAACCAACTAAACCAACATCTGCAATAGATTTTAATTCTAAAACTAACTCTCTATAAACTCCAGCTTTACCAGGTTCACTATAATGTGGTGCTTTATTTATTGAGGTTGCAAACTTTGTATTTCCTCTACCACCTCTACCACCTTTAGCAGGAATAAAAATTTGTCCAATTTCAGAGAGATCCGCAATAACTCTATCAGTCTCTTTTTCTTTTACTATAGTACCTAAAGGAACTTTTATTAATAAATCATCAGCTTTTCTACCAAATTGATTTTTTATTCTTCCATCTTCTCCAGAATCGGCAGTAAATTTATGTTTGAATTTGAAATCGAGCAAGGTGTGTAAATTATTATCTGCTTGTAAAATTACAGAACCACCATCTCCTCCATCTCCGCCACTTGGACCACCATTAGGAACATATTTTTCTTTACGAAAATGTATTGCCCCGTTGCCCCCAGAACCACTTTCTATTTTTATTGTAACAATATCTACAAAATCCATTTTTAGTATAAACCAGTTATAAACAAATAATCAAAACCTATTAAAGGAGTATCAATTAAAACATTATTTAATAGGAACAATGGGTATTTTATCATAATTTTTGATATATTTTTATAAAAAAAAATATTACCAGGAATTAAATAATTCCTGATAACTGTCTCCTTTTTATATCTTTACTAAAAGATCTCCTTTCTTGTCTCCTTTTTTTGTCTCCAGTCTTTAAAACCTCCCCTTGTCTCCTTTCTAAGGAAAAGCAAATAACATCCAAATTTAAAGATAAAATTAGATATTAATAAACCAAATTTAAAAACAATAATTTTTTGAGTATAAATAATCAAAAAATGATTTTAAGTTAAAATTTAAAACTTATATTTTAAAATTTCCCTCTTAAATATATAGACGCTAGAAGTAGTTAAAAAGTTCCATTAATTTTACAAAACTTTATAATGATGATTAATGAATGTTGGGGGAATTAATGAGAAAATATCAATATTATAAAGGTTTTTAAGTCTTTTTTTATAAAACTTGAGAGGAAAAAATATTTCTTGAAAAAGAATTTTATTTTTGCTATGATGTTAAATAAGACAAGACCAAGACAAAAAATTAAGGAGATACCAAGAAGGAGATATCTTTATGCAACACAAAAATTTTATTAGATCAGTTTTTTTATCATTTGTACTATGTTCATGCAGCACACTAACAAATCAAGATTTGAAGAATTTAAATCCTAATGCCATATCATCAGCCTCTGGATATAAAAAAAATACATCCAAATCTACACTTTCAAATTCTGCTTCGATAAGCACTCCAAGTATTGTTTATTCAACTACTCCCACAACAACAACAACAGCAAATTATCCTAATCCAACAGCAGCTTCTAGTTCACTTCCAATGGATACAATAGGAGTAACAAGTGATATAAAAGAAAATACCACTTTTAATGGTAAAGTTTTTGATAAAAAAGGTGGAACAATTGATGATGCAATTGTAACAGCAAAATCGGTTGACCCTGCTGTTATGTGGACAGGTGAAACTCAAAAAACAGTTGGTGGTAGTTATGTTTTTAGAAATGCACCAGTTGGAGCTAGAATAGAAATAACAGTTACAAAAGATGGAATTTCAAGAACAAGAACAGAAGTTTTAAAATCAAATTTAACAGGAGATCCTAAAGCAAATGTATTTGAATTTGGTAGTGGTAATATTGCTAATGGAACAGATCCAAATAATTTATATGCTATACCAGATCCAAATGCAATTGGTGATAATTCAATAATAATTTCGTATGATTACTACATAAATTTTACTCCAGATACATTAATAACAGTAGAATATAGTGTTTCAGCAGATAATAAAAAAAATACGGTTTCAAGATATTATAGAGATGGTGAATTTACAATAAAAAATGCTTTTGAATATTCAGATGTTAAAATAACTATAAAAAAACCAGATGGTATAGAAACTGTATTAAAACATAAAATATATAATAAAAAAGAAAATAAAATTCAATTAAATAAATATAATTTTTCTGTTTTGGCAATTAATGAAGAAAATAATCTTAATCCTGATATAAATAAGTTTATTGAGACTGTTTCAAATAATCTATCCACTTTTTCTATAGATATTGATACTGCGTCTTATACACTTATGAGAAGTAGTTTAACAGAGCAAAATAAGCTTCCTGCACGAGATTCTGTTAGAACAGAAGAGTATTTAAACTTTTTTGATTATAAATATCCTCAACCTGAAAATGATCTTTTTAATATTATTACAGATATTGCAACTTCTCCTGTTGGTGATAAAAATAGAAAATTATTAAGAATTGGGCTGAAATCAAAAGATGTAGAAACTTCTCAAAGAAAAAAATCTATTTTAACTTTTGTTATTGATATTTCAGGCTCTATGTCTGCTGAAAATAGACTTCCTGCTGTGAAAAAAAGCCTTGAAGTTTTAGTAAATAACTTAAAACCAGATGATAAAATAGGTATTGTTGTTTTTGGCTCAAATGCAAGAATTGCTTTAGAACATAAATCTATTCAAAATAAAGAAGAAATAATTGACATAATTCGATATCTTGATGTAGAAGGAAGTACAAATACTGAATCTGGGTTAAAAGAAGGATTTAAACTTGCTTCAAAAAACTATGATAAAAATGCAAATAATAGAGTAATTTTATGCTCTGATGGTATTGCAAATGTTGGTATTAGTAATGCAGATAAACTTGCAAATGAATTAAAATCATATAATGAAGGCAAAATACCATTAACAACAATAGGTTTTGGGATAGAAAATTATAATGATGCTTTAATGGAAACATTAGCAAATAAAACTGATGGATATTATGCTTATGTTGATAATATACAAGAGGCTTATAGAGTATTTCTTGAAAATTTAAATGGAACACTTCAAAATTTTGCACGAGATGTAAAAATACAAGTTGATTTTGATAAAAATATTGTAAAAAGATATAGACTTTTGGGTTATGAAAATAGAAAATTAAATAATTCAGATTTTAGAAATGATTCGGTTGATGCTGGAGATATTGGTATAAATTCTAATGTAACTGCTTTATATGAATTAGAATTAAATAATTATGATAAAAACAATAAAATAGGTGATATATCATTGAGGTATAAAAAAGCAAATTTAAATTCTGATATAAAAGAACAAACAAAATCTTTTTATACTTCAGAAATAATACAAGATTTTAATAAAACCTCAACTTCTTTTAAACTGGCTTCTTCTGTTGCTATGTATGCAGAAATTTTAAAAGGTAGTTATTGGTCTAATTATGCTACTTTTGAAGATGTTATAAATCTTTCCGAAGAAGTTCAAAAAAATGTACCTAACTATGACGATTTTAGAGAGTTTGTTTATCTTGCAAAAAAAGCCTCTAATATAAATGGAAAAGGAAAATATTATTATAGAAATACAGATAAAGTTTCGATAACAACTGAAAATTAGTATTGAGAATTAATTAATGTTCGTTTTTATAGAAGTGAAAAGTAAGAAGTAAGAAGTGATTAGCAGGGATTTGATGAATCAAATCCTTTTAGGTTAAGGAAGTTATTTAATTCATGAGCCTTAATATAGATTTGTTCATATAACAGTAATAGCAGGCGTAAAGCACTGCCTATTATTGTTAAGAAAAATTCAAAAATATTTGATGATTATATTTTTACCACAAATTTCCTAAATTTAATCCACCACAAACAGGAATATTAATCCCAGTTAAATAAGAAGCTTTTTGAGAAGCCAAAAAAGTAACTACTGAAGAAATTTCATCTGGTTTTGGTAATCTTTTTATAGAAGTTGCTTGAGTAAATTTTTCGATAAATTCTTTAGGGGCATTTTTTTCAAATCTTTCTGTTAAAATAAAACCAGGGCTTACCATATTTGTTGTTATTCCATATTTTGAATAATCAACAGCTACATTTTTTACTAACCCTTCTAAACCAGCTTTTACAGTGCAATATGCAGGGTAATTTGCAACTCCTACCATCGCAGAAAGAGAGCCTATTATGATTATTCTTCCCCAGTTATTTTTTTTCATATCTTCAATAAAAGTTCTGATTAAATAAAATTGAGAATTTAAATCCATTTCTATAGTTTTAAACCAATCAGATTCTTCCATGTATGATATTTTTTTGGGAAAAGTTTGTTTAGAAGCATTATTTACCAAAATATCAATAGTTCCTATTTCATCTTCAATACTTTTTTTAAGGTCTACGTAATTATCTTTGGTAAGATCAAATACTCTATATATAGCTTTTTTACCACTATTATTAATTTCTTCGCAAACAGATTTTAGTTCAGACTCTGTACGACTTATCATACAAACAGTAACATCTTCATTTGCCAAATCAATTGCTATTTGTTTTCCTAAACCTCTTCCTGCACCAGTTATTAAGGCTTTTTTATTTTTTATACCAAAATCCATTTTTAGTTACCTGTAGTTTGTTTAAATTTTTTCTGCAATGATAATCATATTATCAGATGTAGCACTATAATCTTCATAGTCAAAATTTCCATAAGAATCTATAATTCTTGCTCCACATAAACCCAAAAGAGTTTTTAATTCAGTATAGGTATAAAGTCTTATATCTTGTTCTTGTTCAAATTTTTCTCCATTTTCAATTATTATTTGTTCGGATTTCATTTTTCCTGTAAAAACATTAAAAGTATTTGAAGCTAAAAAGGTTATATTATCTTCAGGATATACAAGCCAAGATCTTGATAATTTACCAATATTTTTTACTGCCCATTCTCTATTTATAGTATCAATTAAAATTCTTCCACCTTTTTTTAAACTTCTTATAAGTTTTTGTAAAAGTTCTAGATTTTCTTTTTCAGAAAAATATCCAAAACTAGTAAACATGCTTATTATTCCATCAAATTCATTTTCATAGTCTATTTTTCTCATGTCTTTTAAAATAAATTCGATATTATTTAGATGAGAAGATTTTTCTTTTGCAATATTAATAAACTCTTCACTAAAATCAACACCTGTTATGTTATATCCTTTTTCTGCTAATAGTATAGAATGTCTTCCATGACCACAGGGTATATCTAATATTTTAGCGTTTTTAGTTAATTCTAAAACAGAATCTATAAAATCTGCTTGATTTTTATTTTTTTCTTCTGTTAATACAGGATAATGAGTTTTTAGGTAGTATTTACCAAAAAAAGTTTCAGTCCATTCCATAGTTTATAATTCACTTTAAATAACTTTTTTAATATACCATAAATTATAATCTAACAAAAGAATATTACTTACTATGGGTGTATTAAATTTTTATAGAATATGTAAAATTTTGTTTATCTATAAAAGATATAATAACCTCTAAACATTTCAGGAGCCGTCTAAAAAGAGGACGTTTCATAAAACGTTGCTACAGAAACATTGGCTTTTAACCTTGTAATCCTATAAAGGATCTGATTAATCAAATCCCTGCTAAAATTGAAATTGTAATTTTTATGCAAAATTTACAAACTCTAAAAAAATGGATATTAATTAATTCTAAATCCTCATTTGATAAATATCTTTTTTTTAGTAAACTAAAATTATTAAGATAGATTTGACCAGCTTGCTGTTTTACTACCTAATTGAATTATTGCATTTACAGTATCTTGAAAAGGTGTAGGCTCATGAATACCTTGTTTTCTAAAACTTATAATTTGATCTATCATACTTATAGCATGGTCAATCTGAGCATTACTACCTCTAACATAAGCACCAATGTTAATAAGATCTACCGCTTCTTTATAGGTAGAAATAATATTTCTTACTTCTGATGCAGCTTTTTGATGCTCTTTTGTTGCTAATCCTGTAAAAAGACGGCTAACACTAGGTAGTGGATCAATAGCTGGATATATATTTTGAGAAGCAATTTTTCTATCCATTACAATATGCCCATCAAGAATACCCCTAACAGCATCTGCAACAGGCTCATCCATATCTCCCCCGTCAACAAGTACTGTATATAAGGCTGTTATTGAACCTTTATCACCCATTCCTGATCTTTCCAAAAGTTGTGGTAAAAGAGCAAAAACAGAAGGTGGATAACCTTTAGATGCTGGAGGCTCTCCAACTGCTAGACCGATTTCACGTTGAGCCATAGCAAAACGAGTTACCGAATCCATCATTAAGAATACTTTTAAACCTTTATCTCTGAAATACTCAGAAATAGAAGTAGCAGTATAAGCACATTTCATACGTTCCAAACTAGAAGTATCTGATGTTGCAGAAACAACAACGGATCTTTTTAGACCTTCTTCTCCTAATGAATCCTCAATAAACTCCAAAACCTCACGACCACGCTCCCCAACGTTACAAACAACAGAGATGTCGCATTTTGCATTTCTGGCAATCATACCTAAAAGAGTACTTTTACCAACCCCAGAACCTGCGAATAACCCTATACGTTGTCCTTCACCCATTGTAAGTAATCCATCAATTACACGACAACCAGTTGGAAGAACGGTATCAATTCTTTTTCTTTTCATTGGGTTTGGAGCTGGACGAACTAATGGATACATATCTTCTGCAATAATAGGACCTTTACCGTCAATAGGATTTCCTAAGCCATCTAAAACTCTTCCTAAAAGACCTGGGCCAACTTTTACAGAAACTTCTCTATTTGTAGCAACAACTTCACAACCTGCACCAATACCTTCTATATTTACAAGAGGCATAAGTAAAACTCTTCTTGATTTAAAACCAACCACCTCGCAGGGATAAACTTTTGATTTATCAGCAGATTTTACCAAACAAAGTTCAGCAATTCTAACTCCTTGAAGTAAGGCTTCTACAATAAGACCAACAACCTGAACTACTTGTCCTCTTGCTCGAACAAGCTCAGAGTTTTTTAAAACTACTGAATAGTTTTGATAATCAAAGTTATGTTCAAAATATCCAACTCTTTCGAGTGTTTTTTCATCAAGTTGTACCACTTTTCCTCCAAATATACTTAAAAACTATGTTTCTATTTTAAGAAGTATATAATTTTCTACTTTATAAACAATTCTTTGCAATGTTGATGGCATTTTTGTTAAAGGTTTTACTAAAAAAGCTTTTATTCCAAAAAGTTTTCCAGCAAGAATATCAGTTGTTACTCTGTCCCCAACAATAATTACTTCTTTCTTTTTTAATTTCATGTGTAACATTGCTTTTTCTAAAAACTTTCCTCTTGGCTTTGATGCTTGTGCAACAAAAGGAATATCGAACTTCTCACAAAACTTTTTTACATATTCAGTTCTACTGTTATTTGAAACAACAAACAAAGAAAAATCTTTTTTTGCTTTCTTAACCCATTTATTTATTTTCTCTTTAGGTGTTTTTTTATCACTAGGAATTAGTGTGTCATCAAGATCCAGAATAATACCTCTGATACCCTCAGTTTTGAGATCATCAAGGTTTATTTCATCAACGCTTCTAAATGTTTTATCTGGTTTTAAATACTTAGATATAAAAGATTTAACCATTATTTATTTCTTTATAGGGTCTTAAATTTATAATTCTTAAAAGACATTATACCTCAAAATTTGAAATTAATCAAAGGAAAATGACCATCAATTTTATCTCCAACTTTTATCTCTAGTCTTGAATTTACAATATTACAAAATAAACCATATTTTTCTGGCTCAATATTTATAATATTAACCATCCCATCCACAACTATTTTTGGAAGTGGATTATACCAAGAATTAAGATCATATTTTTTTGTAAGACGTTTCCAATTTACTTTTGTTTCATTATCTTTTTCAGGTGAAACATAATGAAAAATATGATAACTTTCGCAATTTTCTTTTATAAAAACAAATCCAAAATTTTTTGATGCAAATCTATAACCTAATTCTGTATCTTCATGCCCCCAACCAATAAAAGATTCATCAAAGCCTTCTTCGATTATGTGTTCTTTTTTTATTGATAAAGAATTGCTATCTAAAAAATAACCTTCTTCGATTGGATAACCTCTATCAAAAATATTAAATTCATATTTTATATCATCATTAAGAATATCTTTGTATTTTGGAATGTATTCTTCAGGAATTAGCCCTAATTCTTCTTCTTTATATTCTTTCATCCTATAAACAAAGCTATCTACAAGAATACGATCATATTTTTTATGTATTTTTATATGTTCATCTATATAAGATGAAGGTGTAACAATATCACTGTCAAGAAAAATAATTAACCAACCTCTTACTTTACTAAGACCAATATTTCTTGCCCTAGCAGCTCTAAAACCTTTGTTTTCACCTGCATAAGAATATCTTATATTTAGTTTATCTCTAAAAGAATTAATAACTTCTTTTGTATTATCTGTTGAGCCATCATCAACAATAACTACTTCAAAATTTTTAAAAGTTTGTTTTGTCAAAGCGGAAAGAACATGAATTAAATTTTTTGCTCTATTATAAACAGGCATAACTATTGATACTTCTGGTTCTGGATATTTTGAAATTAAGGTAGGAGAATTTGATTTTGTGCTTTCTTTTTCATTAATTAATTCTTCAAAAAAAGTCTCCCACTTGTTTGCAATATTTTTTATTTCAAATTGAGAAGAAAAATCAATGGCATTTTTAGAAAAAACATCATATTTTTCTTGATTTTTTAATAATAACTTATTTTTTTCTATTAATTCGCTTCTATAGTTATCAGAGAAATTATTTTCTTCTATCAAAAAGCCACTATGATTATTGTCAATTGTTTCAGATAATGCACCTCTTTTAGTTGAAATAACAGGAACTCCATTAATTTGGGCTTCTACAACCGATAAACCAAAGGTTTCTCCAAAAAAATAAGTATGGTCAGAACTATGATTAGGATAAACCATTAAATAACTTTCTTTTAGTTTTTCAGAAAGTTCTTCATTTGGTATAGGTTTATGTAAAAAAACAGAATCTTGAATTGCTTTTTGAAATATTTCTTTTTCTAATTCAATATGAAAAAGATCATTTTTCCCCCAAGTAGAAAAACCACTATAAATATGTAGTTCTAAATCTTCAAATTCTTTTTTTAATTCAGGAAAAATAGTTAATAAAATATCTAAACCTCTATCTGGAGCAGAAATATAGATAAGTCTATTTTTTATTTTTTGAATATTATCATGATGATATTTTTTTACTCCATTTCCAATAACTTTTATATGATTATTAGGGATATGAAATATTTTACTTACAAAATCTTTTTGCCAATTAGAAACAGCTACAATTTTATCTGCTTTAAGACACATATAAGCGGATATTTTTTCTGCCATATCAGGAATTTCATTATTTAAATAAGGGCTATAATCATTATGAATCCATAAAACTATTTTTTTTGCATTTATTTTTGTTCTTAAAATAGATTCAGATGCAACACAAATCAAAATATCAGCAGGTTTTTCTTTTGAATAAGAAATAATTTTATTAGTAATTAAATATTCTATACCATCATAGATTCCTTCAGAGCCAAGACAATTACAGAATATTTTTACTTCATGCCCTCTATTTGATAACTCTTCAGCAAGATTAAACATTGCAATTTGAGTACCGCCTAAAGCCTCTTTTTTTATTGAATTATAAGTTATTTTTCTTGTTACAGAATTAATAAAATATATTTTCATTAGACAAAAAGTTCAGATAGCTCTCTTTCAGAAGATTCTATTTTATCATCATCTAAAGAAATAGAATGACATGTCCTACATCTTGGTTCATAAGATTCAGATGCCGCTACTAAAACTACAGGGTCATTATATTTTGCTGGTTCTCCATTTATAAGCCTTTGAGTTCTGGTTGCTGGAGAAGAACATTTAACACATATTGCATGAAGTTTATCAATATATTCTGCAATACAAAGTATTTGAGGCATTAAACCAAATGGAACGCCCCTAAAATCAAGCTCTAAACCAGCTAAAATAACTCTTTTACCACTATCCGCTATTTTTTCAAGTTGAGGAAGAATGCTTTCATCAAAAAATTGAATTTCATCTATTGCTATAACATTTGTATCTTCATCTATGTAGTCCATAATGTTTTCACTTTGAGTTATGCTTACAGCACGGAATTTTATACCATTATGAGCGTTTACAAATTCAGGCTCATATCTATTATCTATATCTGGTTTAAAAACTTGAACCTTTTGTTTAGCTATTTCGGCTCTTTTTATTCTTCTGATTAATTCTTCAGATTTGCCACTAAACATTACACCACAAATAACTTCAATCCAACCTGCTCTATGTTCTGTTTCTCTTATTCTGTTACCCATATTTCTTCTTTGTATCTCTTGAAAATGTGATTATATTCACAATTATATATTATGTTTTTTTCTTTGTAAATTTTTTTTTAATAATTTTATTTATTATAACCAAGTCAAAAAATAATATAAGGAAAAATTAAAAAAGCTATTAAAAACTTATATTTGTTTAATAACTTTAAAAGCTTAATAACTCTTTTTCTGTTTGTTACTCATTTTCAAAACCATATTTATGTTCTAAAACCCGAAAGGGAACATCATAATGATGATTAACTACTTTTTCTTTCCCATTCCATTGTAATACAGGCATATTCCACCGATAAATTTTATTCCTTTTTAATTAATTATAAATCTACTATTTTTTCATATCCAGAAAACTCATGACATTCAGGATTTTCAAGTAATTTTTCTATTTCTTCTTGCTCTTTATCATCTAAAAATTTATCAAAAATATCATCATCTGTATTCAATTTTTTTACCAAATAAAAATAATTCTATGTATAGTTATTATAACATTTCTGCAAAAATATTTTTAAATTAAAATTAATAGAGGTAATAATGAAAAATAGTGATTATATAAGTTTTGAAGATTTTCAAAAAGAATCTTTTAAAAATAACCCTTTATTAAAAAAAACTTATGAAAAACTTGATTTAAAATATGATATTATCAAACAATTTATAAATATCAAGAATGAGTTTATATAAAGGATTTGATGAATCAAATTCTTCTGCTTACTTCTAACTTTTCACTTTTCACTTCTTATACACTCACACATAGAATTATTTATGATAAAATACCTCTATAATATTAGTAAATTTGTTTTGGTAATTATTTTATGTCAGACGAAAAAATAAATGAAGAAATTGGTTCTTCAGCTGAGAATATGAAAGGTATTAAATCTGATTTTGAAGAAAAATTAAAAAAAATAGAAGAAGAACGTGCAAATAAAATTTTAATTCAAGATATTTCTAAAAAAGATGAAAAATCTTCAAAAGTGAGTATAGTTGATATTTCTAAGAAAAAAAATAAACATAAAAAGCTTGATATTTCTCTAAAAAAAGAATTTTTTAAGTTTTCAGAAGAAAATTCAGAAAATTTAATGAAACCTCTAATATATCTTGGTGGAAGTGTTATTGGGATTACAAAATTAACTACTCAAGCTTTATCAGACTTTGGTACACTAATTATAAATCAAAAAAATAAGGATTGATTAATGAAATTTAAAAGTTTTGGTAAAAGAGCTTTTTTAGCCTTAACAATGTCTTTTTTATTAACTTTTTCTGCTTTAGCGGAAGTAAAAGAAGTGATTGCTGAAGGTGAAGCTGCAATAATATCATCTAAAGATGTTGCAGAACAATCTGCTATAGCCTCCGCACTTAGAAATGCTGTAGAACAAACATCTGGATTATATCTTTTATCAGAAACTAAAACAAAAAATTTCCAAGTTATTACAGATGAAATATACACAAAAGCACAAGGATATGTAAGTTCACGAGAAATATTATCTAAAAAAGAAGTAAATGGAAATATTGTTGTAAAAATAAAAGCTCAAGTAAGTATGGAACCTCTTTTAGAGAGTATGAAAAAATTAGGTCTTTTACGTAAATGGACTGTAGCAGTAATAAGTGAAAAAAATAACAATAATGCAAAATATGTTGAATCTGCAACAAATTCAATAAATCAGATAATTATAGATAACGGTTTTAGAGTAGTTGATAATGATGTTTTATCTAGTTTAGAAAAACCAGAAACTATGAATCAAATATTAAAAGGAAACTATCTAGCAGCTTCTCAAATGCTAAGAGATAATGGAGTTGATGTATTGGTAATTTGCAAAACTATTACTGAAAGTTTATCTGGTAACAACTTTAATGCTTATGGAATAGATGTAAATATTCAATCTGTAAAAGGAAGAATAGATGCAAAATTAGTTAGAGCAGATACAGGCGAGCTTCTTGGAGTAAAATCTTTTGAAAAAATTAGTATTGGTGCTGGAGAAGGAACAAAAGCTCAGGCTTTAAAAGATGCTGGCGTTGATGCAGGACACTTTTTTGTTAATCAAATAATTAAATTACCTGCTTCTACATCCGCTTATGTTCAATTATATATAAAAGGGCTTTCTTTTGCTAAAATAAAACCTTTAATTGATGAAATAAAAGCTATTCGAGGAGTTAGAAAAGTTACCAATAAAATATTTAAAAATAAAGAAGCCATTTTTGAAATAGAAACCGAAGGTGATTCAAATTTATTAGCTTCTAATATATCTGAAAATGCTGATTTATTGAAAAAATTTAAGTTTGATATTACTAGTGTAACTTCAGGTAAAATTGAAGCTGTTTGTGAGTAAAATGAAAAATAGATTATTTAAATTAATTATCCCTATTTTATTTGCTACTTTTTTGACAACAAATGTTTATTCTAATGATAACCCTAAAGATACTAAAGAAATAGTAGTAAATGGTTGTGAATCTTTTGAACATTTAACAAAAACAGATAAAGCTGTTTTGTTAATTCATGGATTAGGTGGCTGCCCACATGAAACCAGACAAATTGGAGAATATATAAACAAAAAAGGCTTTGCCGTTTCTGGAATAAGATATCCTGGTCATGGAACAAAAGGAACTGTAATAAGTAACTATGAATGGAAAGATTGGTATAAAACAGTTGAAGATAAGTATTTGGAATTAAAAACTAAATATGACACTGTTTATGTTTTAGGTTTTTCAACTGGTGGAACATTAGGGTTACGACTTGCAGAAAATTATCCTTTAGATAAGCTAGTTTTATTAAGCCCTTTTATTGCTGTAACCTATAAATGGTATTATATTCTTCCACCTGAATTTTATTTAAAAACAGTTGGCACATTGATTGATAATTATCCATCTTCTTTAACTCTTACTCACATAAATGATCCTGTCGCTAGAAAAGAATATATACGAGGAGAAACTTTTTCTTTTAAATGTGGTAGAAGTGCATTAGATTTGATTGATTTGGTAAAAAAAGACATAAAACAAATAAAATCACCTGTTTTGATTATGCACTCTAAAAATGATATGACCACAGATTATTCTGGCTCAGAATTTATTTTTAAAAATATTAGTTCTGAAAATAAAAAATTTATAACTTTAGAAAAATCAAATCATATAATGACACTTGATTTGGAAAAAAGAAAAGTTTATCGAGAAGTTGAGAGCTTTTTAAAAAATGATTAAAAAAAGTTTAGTATTTTTAATTTCATCGCTGTTTTTGTCATCATGTCCTTATGATGATGCTTCTGCCTATTTCCCTCTTAATACCATAATGGTAAAAAGAAATGGTTCTACCGAAAAAGCAGTAGTACAATCTCAAACTCAACGTTTTTCTACTTTTTATAGTACGTTAGAAACGCCTTCTATTTCAATAAATAAAAAAGGGAATTATATTGTAACTTGGACAGATAGTAAAAATGGTACTAGAGATGTTTATGCAAGAAAATTTACCATAGGTGGAATAGCTCAAGGTGAAGCTTTTCAAGTGAATACAACCGAAGCTGGAGATCAAAATTTACCTTGTGTAGCACTAAGTGATAATGATGAATATATAATTACTTGGTCTGGAAAATCATCATCTGGAAATGGTTATGATGTATATGCAAGAAAATATACTTCTAGTGGTTCATCTGGAAACGAATTTAAAGTAAATACCTCTGTTCTTGGAGATCAATGGATTTCTTCGGTGTCAATAAATAGTAGAGGTAGTTATGTTATTGTTTGGCAAAGTAGTAATCAAGATGGTGATGGATTTGGTATTGTAGGACAAAAATTTGATGCTAAGGGAAATTTTTTTGGCGGAGAATTTTTAATAAATAGTGTTACAAATGGTTCTCAAGAATTATCTGATATAGATATGAATGCTAATGGCGAATTTGTTGTTGTATGGAAAGGAAATCAAAATTATTCTAATACAGTTGATGTTAATACTAGAAAATTTACTGATATTTATGCAAGAAAATTTGACAATAAAGGCTCTGCAACAGGAAGTGAAATTACAGTAAGTACAACAATTGGAGAAAATAATTTTCCTTCCGTTTCAATAAATGATTCTCAATCTTTTTCGATTGTTTGGAATGTTAAAGAAAATAATACTCCCAATTATGATATATATGCAAGAACTATAATTGGCAATAATCAAAATACTCAGGCTTTTAAGGTTACAGGTTTTAATAGACCAGATGCTTTATCAAAGTCAGTAGTTGGAATTGATAATAATAATAATACAACTGTTGTTTGGGGATCTGATATAAATAATCGACTTACAAATGGAATTTTTATGAAAAAATTTAATTCAAAAAATCAAGAAGTAGCTCCAGAAATAAAAGTAAATTTAAATGGTTCTGTTTTACAACCAGAAATTTTTTTAGAAAAAAAATCAGCAGATTTTAGTATTGTTTGGAAACAATACTAAATCCATAGTTATTAATTAAATCATTTTTTTTATAAAATCTGTTGTAGTATTCCCATCTATAAAATCTTGATTTGTTAATATTTTTTTATGTAGTTCAATATTTGTTTTTATTCCTTCTATTTTTATCTCTTCTAAAGCTTTTATCATAACATCTATAGCTTCTTTTCTATTTTTACCAAAACTAATTATTTTTGCTAAAAGAGGATCGTAAAAAGGTGTTACTGTA
>JBBTGK010000029.1:0-12613 GCA_038060635.1 Cyanobacteriota bacterium
CAAGATTAGTCCATTAAAAGCGAATACTATGTTTGAAGACCATGCTGCTATATAGGGATCAACTAATGCGTTTATACCTAAGATTTTTCCGATAGCTTCTGCAACATAATAAATAAAAATAAGAATTATGCTTAAAGCAACGCCTATATAACTTCCTAAACGAGCAAAAATAAAACCAACAGGTGCAGAAATTGTGGCAGAAAAAAATGTTGCACAAGCTCGTGCATAATGCATATAATATTCAACTTCTAAATCTATAGATTGAAAACCAGCAGATTTTTTAGAATCAATTATTTCTTTTAGTCTTTCTGCACTTAGTTCATCAGGATTTTTTTGTTCGAGTATTACATCATCAAGATTTGCTTTTACATCTATTGTTTTTTGATCAAATTTTTCTTCTTTAAATACAAAATCAGAATCTTTTAGATAATATTGAATAACCCCATCTTTAACATTCCAAATATTATTTTTCCAATTTCCAGATTTTGCAACAACTATTTCTCTGTCTTTATTTTTATCAGCAGAAACAATAATTAGATTTTCCATATTTTTTAAATCTCTATCAGCTTTTTGAATATGAAAAAAACGGTTGTCAGGACCTCTAAAATAAACATTTGTAGTAGAAAGACCTTGTTTTTGACTTCTTTCAAAATCATCCATAGCTTTTTGGCTATATTTATTTGTAATAGGAACTATTTTTTCATTTAATAAAAAACTACCAAAACTAACAAATATTGAGACTAATATAATAGGAAACATTAACCTTTTAAATTTTACTCCACTAGATCTTAGTGCAGTTGTTTCATGATCTCTTGAGAATCTTGAAGTTGTTAAAAGTGTTGCAACAAGATATGCAATAGGTAAAGCTTTTACAATATAATCTGGTACTTTTGATAAAATATTTTTTATCACAACTTGATAAGGAATGCCATTTTTTATTATTTTATCAACGTCATCGCCTAATCTTATCGAAATCATGACAACAATAAAAGCAAAAATAACCATTATAAATGGTTTTATTAATTCTACTGTTATATATCTGTCTATTATTTTAAACATAAAAACCTTATTCAAAAAAGTCAACTTGCATAATAACACAAGATACAGACATTTGAAAGTTAATTCTAATAACAAAAATGCGTTAAAGTCTTATAAACAAGGGTTTTTTAGATATTTAACTTGTTACTAAAATACATATTTAATTTGATTTATATTTTTTCAGAAAAAATTTTGCTATTTTTACCTTGATTTATTGTTTTCTATTCGTTACTATTTATCTCTGTAGGGTATTTTTAACATACCTTATATTACTTTCAAACAGAAAATTAATCTGTTAGATATTATTATTTTTATCAAAAAGAAGAAGTAAAAATGGAAACAAAAGAACTCATTGAAAAAAGAAAAAAGTATCTTTCTCACAGTATTTTTCATTACTATTCAGAACCATTACATTTAGTGAAAGCAAAAGGTTGCACCGTATGGGATGCTGAAGGAAAAGAATATATTGATTGTATAGGAGGAATTGTTTCTATTTCTGTAGGACATAATCATCCAAAAGTAAAAGAAGCTTTAAAAAATAAAATTGATAATGATGATATACAACATGGTCCAACTATATATTTAACCGAACCAGTTGTGAATTTAGCAGAAAATTTAGTAAAAAAAGCCCCTGGTTTATCAAGAGCGTTTATTTCAAATTCTGGCTCAGAAGCTAATGAATATGCTGTTATGACTGCAAGAAATATTACAGGTAATGAAACAATGGTTTCTTTAAGACATGGTTATCATGGCGGTACAAATGTAACTTTAGGTCTTTGTGGTCATTCTAATTGGAAATTTAAATCTCAACCTTTTACAAGTACTGTTCATGCTGTTCAACCAGATTGTTATCGTTGTCCTTTTGGTAAAAAAAGAGAATCTTGTTCTTTAGAATGTGCTCAAGATGTAGAAAACCTTATTTTAACTGCTACTAATGGAAAAATAGCTGGTGTAATTGTAGAGCCAATATTAGGTGTTGGTGGTTTTATTGATCCTCCTGTTGAATATCATAAAAAAGTATATGAAATATGTAAAAAATACGGTGGAATGTATATAAGTGATGAAGTTCAAACAGGAATAGGAAGAACAGGCGAAAGTTTTTTTGCAATATATCAAAGTGGTGTTACTCCAGATATGATTAGTATGGCAAAAAGTTTAGGTAGTGGAGCTCCTGTTGGTGCGGTTGTTATGTCTGAAGAATGTTCTGAAGCATTAAAAGGTAAAATACATTTTAATACTTTTGGTGGAGATCCATATCAAGCACTTCAAGCAAACATGACCATAGAAATAATGGAAGAAGAAAACTTGATGGAAAAAGCAAAAGAAATGGGAAAAGTTCTTAAAGATGGAATGAAAGAGTTAATGAAAAAACACTCTCTTATTGGTGATGTAAGAGGAAGAGGTTTATTATTAGGTATGGAACTGGTTAAAAATAGAGAAACCAAAGAATATGCAACTCCAGAAGCAGGAATGATGATGGAAGAAACTAGAAAAAGAGGTTTATTAATTGGTAAGGGTGGTTTATTTGGTAATATTATTCGTGTAACACCTCCATATACTATAAGTAAAGAAGAGTGTGAAAAAATACTTTCTATTTTAGATGAATCATTAACAGAAACTGATAAAAAGTTTCAATAAAAACTAAAAACTCATAAAAAAAGTCTCTCTATGAATATGAGAGACTTTTTTTTATTAATAATAAAAACCCCCTTTATTGGGGTTTTAATTTTTTAGTCGTTAGATTTACCAAATTGTGTAATATTGGCTGCAAGTTTTCCAAATGTATCTGGTTTATATAACTCATCATTAAATTGAGTTTTCTTTGTTTTTTCAAGTAATGTTGGTACAAATACAGGTGTTTGAGTTGCATCTGGTTTAGTTGGTTTTACATCTGTAGGATTAGATTTATTATACTTAGTTACTTTATCATTAAATTGATCAATACCTGTACTCAATGAAACTCTCTTATCTTTATTTCTTTCAATCGAATTTTTTCTGTAATCTTCCAATCCTTTAAGCCCAGCACCAACTTGTTGACCAGCACCAAATACCGATTGAAATTGACCTTGTGCAGAATTAGAACGATCTGAATCATTTGCCCCTTGATCTTTATTTGTTTCAGTAATTCTTCCTGCATTTGCACCAGTAAATCCATAAGCAAATAAAGCTTTAAAACTTGGATCTTTTTCTATTCTTTTAAAAATTTCATCAACTAATCTAAATTTATCACTTGCAATTTGATTAAATAGAGCAGAACCTTGCTGTTCAAGAAACTGAGAAAAACCTTTAAGAAAACTATCTTTTTTAGGCGTATCATCTTCTTTTTTAGATTCTGGTGTTTTTAAAAAGAAATCTTCTATTTTTGGTCCTTCAGTAGGAGTTTCTTCTGGTTTTAAAACGCTTGAGGCTCTTGCAAGTTGTTCCGCTGAAACATTAGGCTCAGTTGTAGAAGTTGTACTAGCTGTTGCTCCCGTATTTCCTGTTGTTTCTTGTAATGCTGTTGCTGTTTTTGCAACTTGCTCTTGAGCTTTAGGTACTACACCAGTTGCAGATGCTTTAGTAGCATCACCTGTTGTAGCTGAATTTGATGTAGCTATTTTTGCGTTTAAGTTGGTTTCTAATGTTTTAAAAGCTAATAAGTTATCAGATATTTTTTTAATTTGAGGTTCTGTAATAGAAGCTTTTCCTGCTACAGCACTTTTTAAATCTTCTACTTTTATATTAGCTAAGCTTCCTCCGTTTGCTGTTCTTAATGCACTGATAGCAGCTGGATTAACACCACCTTGTTTAAGAAAGTCTTCTACTTCAGTATCAACATTTTTCTTTATTGCATCAATAGCACCACTAGCTTTTCTAACTTGATCTGTTGTTGCATTTGAAGGTTTACTCAAAAAATCACTTACTTTTTTTATATCAGTAGAATTATTTCCAGATAGATCTGGTGCTGATACCTGTTGTTTTGCTTGAGAATTAGCTTTTTCAAAACCAGATATTGCTTTTAATGCGGTTTGAACTTCTTGAGGCAATGATGTTGTTTCGCCCTTAGTTTCAAGTGCTCTAAGATCTTGTACTGTATAATTTCCACCATCAGCTTTTTTTACATTTGCTTGATTAAGTTGTGCTACTAAATTTTCATATAAAACATCTGTAACTTTTTTTGTTGTTTCTGGGTCAAATGCAACAGCATCTTTACCTGTAACAGCAGTTTCAAGTTTTTTAGCTTGATTTTCAACAGTATCTGTAGTTGTTTCACCACCAATGGTTAATTTAACACCACCTATTTGTGTGCTTGTTGTTTCATCTTTTTTACCATCAATTCTATCTTTTAGGAAATCATCTAATCCTTTTATTTGAGATGTAAACGTTTGTTGAGCTCCATCCGGACCATCTTTTTTTCTCGACTCAGATAATGAATTAACAACTTCTTTTTTAGAAAATTCGGTCACTAAATCAACTGCGACCTTTTTCTGAGCTTCTGTTTTAGGTGAACCATCACGATTAGAATCAGAAACTTTTAATTTTGATACATCAAACAAACCAGTACTATTTATATTTTGAGCTAAAATTGTGTTTTGAAGTGCAAAAGCTCCATTTGCTGTACCAAACAAACCACCTTTTAAATCTCCATTTTCTCCACCTTTACCAAATAAAACATCTTTTTGAGCTCTTTCTATTGAAGCTAACGCGGTTCTAGCTTGACCTAATGCAGCAGGATCATTACTTTCTATTTTAGCTGCAAAAGCTTTAAATTTATCTTCTACTTCTTGATTTGTTAATGGTTTTCCAGCTTTATTTAGTAATGGTTTCCCTTCTTCATTTGCTAAAAATTGTAAAGCAGCTCTCTTTTGATCTGTTGTAGCTTGAGTACCATTAGCTGCAGCATTTATAGCAACAGCACCACCTTGGTTAAATTCTAAATTATCATTTATAGCTTTTTGAATTGTAGATATATGATGATCCCCTAGAAAACCATCTAATAAGGTTTTTTTTGTATCATCATTTCCATTATATTTTGCGTTTAATTTACCTTCTAATTCTTTAAACTTATTTTTTAGTTTTACAGGATCTTTTCCTAATCCATCAACTTCTGCCTGAGATAGAAGTCCAGCGGTTACACCTAGTTGTAAATAATCTTTAGCGGCTGTTTTTCTTGCTGCTACGGTTTCTGCATTTTGTTTTTTAGTTTTACCATTTCCCTTTAAATCATCGCCTGTAAGGTAATTAACTTCATTTCCATTTTTTTTGTCTTTTCCATATACATATATTGCTGCAATAACTCCTTCTTCACCTTTCCTCTTAATTCCCCCCTGATCAACATTACCTTTTCCATATTGGTTATTAAGTATACTTCTAGCAATTTCATTTCCTTTTTGACCATCTTTAGTACTATTTGAGGCATTTTCTTGTTGTTGGTAACCATATATTTCAAAAAATTTAGCTAGAGTTCCAGCATCTACTTTTGTACTTCTGTTACCAGGTTTTGTTGTTTGCGTTGTAGCATTTACAGCCTGAGCTTCATTTCTTTTTGCTATTCCAACACTAATATCTTCTGGTACTGCTGTTGTAGGAGGTGCAGATGCATTAGGTCCTTCTGTAACGCTTATATTACCTTTTTGAGCAGTAGCACCACCTAAAAGACCTAATTTATAATTATCACCATGTTTTTTTACAAAAGCATCATCTCCACCAAGTCTATTTGTAACGGCAGATCCCAAAGCATCATTATATGCAGCTCCACCAAGACCACCAGCTAATTGAGCTAAAGAAGCAAATGCACCAATGTATAAATTCCTTCTATCAGGTGCTTCTAGATCTAATCTTACATCTACTTCATTTCCACCTTTTATTATTTTATTAAAAGCATCAGCATCTAATTTTATATTAGGGTTGCCTTGTGTTATTTCTTGAAGTCTTTTTATTCTATCTTCTCTTGATTCATTAGCTCCGAAGTGAATAGTTCTCGAATCTGCAACACCTTTAGATTCAAAAATTCCGCTTACACCTTTTACTCCAGACACAGTTTTACCCTCTTAAAATTAAAATAAACAAAATCTTCATTATTATAATAGTAGAATATATTTTTAGATACTTGTATTATTAAACAAACTGTTAACAAACTTTTATCATTTCCATAATTTTTTTTAAAAGCAAGATTTAATTTTTTTATACTATAATAGAGTTCAGGTTATTATAATTAGAAATATTAAAAATTATGAGTGGAGCAATTGGATCAGGATCAAATTCAAATTATGGTCCTACATTAGAGCCTAAAAAACAGGTAAAACCTTCTGTAATAAGTATTCCTGATATAAATAATAGTATTAGTAATGAAGCTACTTCTCAAGAATTCAAAAAACAAGTTTCTGGTCAAATGGGAATTAGTGAAGACAAAATTCAAATAGTTCCAGGAAAATCAGGTCTTGTTGCAAAAGAACTTGGTGATAAAAAAGAAATTCCTATTAACTTTGCTGATAAAGCTGATTTTAGTAAAGTAGCTAAAATGAGTGCAAATAGTTCTGCTCTTACAATAAATTTTCTTGGCGATGAAAAAAATGATAAACAAATAAAAATACCAAATTATTCTAATGGTCAAACAAAAGAACAAGATATAGAACGTTTTAAAAATGATATCGCAAGAGAATTAAAAACGGATCAAAAAAATATAGAAGTTTTTTCTGCTGATAATGAAGTTGTAGCAAGAAAAAAAGGTACTGATGATAGATATATAGTTAAATTTGATGATTCTAGAGATAACCAAAGATTTTTAGATTATGCAAGTAATAGTCCATCAAGACGACTTGCTGATTTTGGTATAAAACAACATGAAGGCGAAATAAGAACAGGTTTTTCTACAAATGTTCGTGATCCTAAAAATGGTACTAATTTTTCAACAGGTATTACTTATGGTACATTCATCGGAGATCATCAAAGAGTAATTGTTAATGCTAACTTTGGACAAAATATTGCAGATCCTCTTTCTGCTAAATCTTTGCAAAATGTGGAACTTAGATACCAAAATTTAGATGTTCCTTTCTTAGGTGATTATGGTGAAATTTCTTTAAAATATAATAACGGAAAATTAGACTTTGGTGGAAAATCAGAAGCTATAGATATTATGGCAAGTGATATGAGTAAACAATATTTGAATGATCTTAAATCTGGTGATCCAAAATCAATTGCAATTGCAGCTGGTGCCTTAGCTGTAGTTGCAGGGGGATTATATATAGCAAAAGAAAAATTACCTGAAGCACAGGATCTTAATGTTCCTCTAAAAGCTAAAATTTATGGAAATGGATCAAATAGGGTTAATGCTATAGTTGAACCGACAATAAGAGTTGGTGGTGGAGAGTTAGGTGTTTCTTTGTATAAACTTGGTTTAGAAGCAGATCAAAATATTGCTTCTGGACAAAATTTTAGAGAAAGAGTTATTTATGATTTTAAAGATAAATCTGTAGAAGTAAAGTTACAAGGTACTTATAATAATCTTTATGCTTCAGCTGAAGCAAAATATTCTAAAGAAACACCTGAACAAAATAGAGCTAACTTACAAGTTGGTTATAACCAAATAATAGATGATAAATCTAGTGTAAATTATTATTTTGCTCAAAACTTCAATCAAGATTATAAACCTACAGATACTTCTGCAAATGTTGGATACTCATATAGACCAAATAAAGACTGGACTGTTAATGCAGGAGTTGGATTATCTAAAACTGAAGCTTCTGAGAAAGTAGGTGCTGTTATATCTACAGGAATTTCTTATAGATTCTAGTATTCAAAAAAAAATATATATTGTAAAATAATCAAATTGATAATTCTTTTTGGTTTTTACATGAAAAAATTTTTTGGTATTTTTATAACTTCTCTTATTTTATCTTCTACTTATTCTAATATAGCAAAAGCAGATGAATCTCCTGATGGTATTTTGAGATATATTGATTCTAAAGAAGAGAAAAAATCTTATGGATCTAAACCTAATTTTTTGGTTATGCCTTCAACAAACCAAAATGAAAGACCAAATAATATTAAACCCGAAATAATAATCTTGCATCACACAGCACCTTTTTCATCATTAAATAAAGTAGGCTATTTTTTTCAAGATATTAATACAAGAGTTAGTGCACATTTTACAGTAGGAAAAGAAGGTTTAATTATTCAAAGTGTTGATGAAAAAGATAGAGCTTGGCACGCAGGCCCTAGCACTTGGTTAGGAAAATGGAATGTTAATGATTATTCTATTGGTATAGAAATATTTAATGATGGAGATGGAAAAGATCCTTTTACTGAAGCTCAAAACGTCGCTGTATCAAAACTTGTTTCATATTTAATGAAAAAATATAATATTCCTCTTTCAAAAGTGGTGGGTCATAGAGATATTGCAATACCTCTGGGAAGAAAAATAGATCCTGCTGATAATTTTGACTGGAAATTAATAAAAGCTAAAATAAGAAGAGAGCTTGATTTACCATCTAGTTTTATGGGATGGTGGGAATTACCTCAAGAAAGTAATGAAAAAATTTCAAATGTTTTAGAAAAATTAAAATCAAATGATATTGATAAAAGAGCTTCAGGGCTTGAATTACTTTTTACAGTACCTCATAAAAATAATGAAAAGGATATTGAAACTTTTTTTAATAACGAAAAAGAAGAAAAAATAAGAGCAAGGTTTTATAAATTTTTTGAAATTGAAGAAAATGAAAATTATCTAAATCAAGCAAATGAAGAAATTCAGAACTATAAAAATAACTTGGAAGTATTAAATATAAATATAGTAAATTACCTTGTAGAAAAAAATCTGGATAATTCAAAAACTTTATTTTTAAAAATGTTTAATGATAAAAATGTAACTGAAAATTTAAAAATATCCTTAATAAAAGCTTTGGGTAATTATAAAGATGAAAAAATAAAATTATTATTAAAAGATTATTTGGATATAACTAAATCTGATAATCAAAAAAAAGCTATTTTAGAATCTTTAGCTAACTATAATGATAAAAATTTAAATGAAACTTTTTTTAAATATATAGAAAATGATTATTCTGAAGATATAAAAATAGCCTCTTTAGATAGTTTAAGAAATACATTAGATACTACTTATGAAAATAAATTACTTAGTTTTTTACCAAAATTATCAGGAAATATTCAAGAATTTGCTATTTGGACATTATTAAGAAAAGATAGTAAAAATACTTTGTCGCTATTAATAAAATCTGATATTTATGAAAATCTTTCACAAAAACTAAAAAGTGGTATTTTTAATACTATAGCAAAATTAAAATATGTTGAAGCTGAAAAATTTGCTATTAAAAATTTAAATAAAGAAAATAACGACTTTTTAAGATATTCTATTATTTTAGCTTTGGGTAAAATATCTACAAATAATACATTTAATGAGCTTAATAAATATTTTTCTCAAGAACAAACAAAAGAAACTAAGCTTGTTATTATAAAAGCTATTTTAGAATCAGATAATAAAGAATATATATCAAAAGTAATAATCAATATATTAAAATCAAAAAATATTCCTTATGAAGCAAAATTAATTGCTCTTTCAGCTATAAAAGAAAAAAAACTTATAGATTTAATACCTTTTTTAAAAGAAGTTTATGTTGAAAGTAGCTCTGAAGAATTTAATATTATATTAAAAGAAACTACTTCTTATATAGAAAATCTTTAATTGCAATAAGAAAAAAGTGAAAAGTAAAAAGTGAAAAGATAAGATAATTATAAATCTTCTCTCTTTACTTCTTACTTCTTACTTCTTACTCATCACTTCTTACTTTTAAAATTTATTATTTTTTTAACGAACTCTTAATTAACATTTTTCAAAGATTTTAATCGTATGTGCTATGCTTTATTTAGTTAGTTTTTATTTGAGGTTTTTTATGAATAATTACAATCTAGGATTGCAAAATATGCGTTCTGTTTTAGGTGAAATGAGCATATTCAATGGAAATTTGGCTGGTTCGCTTCAAACAGGATATAAACAATCTAGGCTATCTTATGGTGGGAGTGGTTCGACTCAAATAAATGGATCTTTACAAACACCTGATACAAATTTGACTATGGATCATACTTCTGTTGATTTTGGACAAGGTACGATTGTAAATAATGGAGAAAAAACTGATTATGCAATAAATGGAAGTGGTTTTTTCCTTTTACAACAAGCTCAAGATGTGGGTGTAAATCCTCCTAATCTTTTATCAAGAGATGGTAGTTTTCATGTTGCTACAATAACAGGTTTAGGTAGTGTTTTAGTAAATAATAATGGATTAGTTGCTCTAAGAGATACAGCTGGAAATGGAAGTGGACCTTTTGTTCCTTTAACCCAAGCTGATTTGGATTCTGGTTTAAGACCATCTATTTTAAATCCTCAAGATTCATTAGATTCACTTCAATTTTCAAAAATGCATGGTTCAAGAATATTTGAATTTTCAGGTGGTTTGACAAATGGAGATGGTGTTTTAGTTGAAGGTGCTTTAGAAGCTTCAAATAGCGATGTAGCTGGAACTATGGCTGCTATGTCAATGCACACTAAACAATTTAAAGCTATGGCGGCTCAAATAAAAGTAGAACAAAGTTCTATAGATACTGTTCTTAGTCTTTTTAAAACCTAAATAAATATATTATCTAATAAAAACCAAATCAGTTATTTTTTTAAATGGCTGATTTTTTATTATATTTGAGAATAAATAAAAAAAATGATATAATCTTTTTATATCAAAAGGTATAATTATTATGCTAACATCGAATACAGCTAAATTTGTTTTTTATTCAGAATTAAATTTTTTTTTAGATAATAATAAACAAAATAAAGAAATAAAGTTTAATTTTAACAATAACCCATCAATAAAAGATTCTATTGAAGCCTTAGGAGTTCCTCATACAGAAGTAGGATTAATAAAAATAAATGATATTTCAGTAGATTTTAACTACAGAATAAATAATGGAGATAATATTTCTGTTTACCCAATATATTACTCTAAAGAAACTATTGAAAATACATTATTAAGAGAAGAAATAAAAGATTATACCTTTATGGTTGATGCAAATATTGGTAAAATGGCAAAATACCTTAGAATGATGGGATTCGATACATATTATGATTTAAGTATTCATGATAAAGAAATTGTTGAGATATCAGAAAAACAAAAAAGAATAATCCTAACTCGTGATATAGGCATGTTAAAAAGAAAAAATGCAACTCATGGTTACTTTGTAAGAAATACGGATATAAAAAAACAAGTAATAGAAATAATAAAAAGATTTAGTTTATCTAGTAAAATAAGAGCTTTTTCATTGTGTTTTGAATGTAATAATAGATTAGCTATAATAGAAAAAGAAACAATAAAAGATAAAGTACCTGAAAAAGTTTATGAAGAACATAATAATTTTTATGAGTGTAAAAAATGTAATAAAATTTTTTGGAAAGGCTCTCATTATACTAAAATGTTAAATGATATAGAGTTTTTTAGAAATAAAGGATTAGATTGATATAATTCTAAGTGAAAATTAAAAAGTAATTAATTATTTAGAATAATATAAAATGGAAAAAAAACCTAAACTTTTAAACAAAAAAAGAATATTAATGTCTGGTAATTCTTCTATAAGTAATAAAATAGTAGAGCAAGCTTTAAAAAATATCGAAGTAGAAGAAATAATAGAAGAAAATATTATAACTAAATTTCTTTCAAAAGTTTTTATGACTGAGCCTAAACTTGTTATTTTTATACATGAAAAAGTTCAAGATAATATTGAATTTGCTAAACATATAAGAAATAACCCTAAATTTTTAGATTTACCAATAATAGCTCTTTCTTTACCATTAAAAAAAGATAATATGATGATAAATAAAAAAATAGAAGATCTTAATATAAAATACTTTTATACACCTTGCAATGTTCCTGAATTATAAAAAACCATAAAAGATTTTTTATCTACTTAAAAATTTAAAAATCATTATTTAATATATAAATAAGTATTAATTATAAAAAATAAATAACTAAATATCATTAAATAAGATATTACTGTAATTTAATCAATAAATATCAAATTTATTTAGTTAAAAGTAATATTTGATTTATATCAAATATTATTTTCATAGACAATTTAAATTCTAAATAGTACAATTGTGTTCAATAATATTTATTGCTTATTATTTACTTTTTTAACAGGGAATTATTTTTTATTTTTAGATTGGAATAAATAAATGAAAAACAAAAAAAATATACTTATTGCTATGACTTTGTCTATTTTTATAGTATCATGCGATGCTTTAATAGAAAAAAAAGATAATACAAGTAACGTAACCCCTTCTCCTTCGGCTTCTGTTTCACCAGCTTTGGAAAAACCAAAAGAAGAAGCTCCAAAACCAGTAAATATAGACGATTTTATACAAAAATATAGTGCTGTTTCAAAACCTGAAGATATTCCTAAAATGTTTTTAGATGCTATTCATGGATATTTTGATCCGTCTAAAAAAGAAAGATCTGCCGCTATTATTGGAATTCTGATAAATGCACCTTCTTGGGAAACACAAGCTGGTAGCTTATCTTTTTTTAGAATGAAATTAGCT
>JBBTGK010000030.1:0-4145 GCA_038060635.1 Cyanobacteriota bacterium
CAGAGGGTAACAAAAGATTACCAAGCAAGGAAAATTCAAGATATAGATCCAACAAGATTTGGAAAAACAATTAATGATATATCAGATCAATATCATAGAGATAAAAACTATGAAAAGGGTATAGAATATCTTAGAACCTATATAGCATCATTACAAGCTAAGCTTAATACATTAACAGAAGAGCTTAATGGTCTTTATGATACAATGTTAGGTGAATTACTTTATAAAAAAGCAGATACAAAAGATACATCAAGATTATTAAATACATTACCAAATGCATCTAATACAGATGTTTGTGCCAGTACTACGGCAAAATATAATCCGTATGCTTTAGAAATAACTCCTTATAGCCAAAATATAAGATATTATAAATATAATACAATGTTTGGTTCAAAAGGATTAGATTTAGCTAATTATTATGATTATGGACAAACTAATAATACAAGTGTAGCAAGAGGATATTATGAAAAATCAGATCCAAATGTATCAGATACATCTTTGTATCATGAGTTAGGAGCTTCTGTTTTTGGAACAATTAATTATCTTTGGCAATGGGATTTAGATAGAGTTAATGCAAGTTATGCAACAACTAAAGATGCTTTTGTTGATTCATCAGGAAACCTTCATGTAAAACCAGGTGATACTAGAGCTGGTTCTCCAGGAGTAGTAGTTGATACTTCACTTTCAATTGCTACAAGTCTTACTCAAAATAGTGGTGGTGATCCAAACAATTTACAAGTAAATGTAACTGACTTACAACCAAATAGAGGAGTGTTTTTTCCAGGAACTGAAAAAGAAGATGTTAATGTAACTCTTGTTAATGAAAATTTTGAAAAGAAAACAGCAATGTCTGGATGGATAACAAATTATGATCATTCAGGTTCTTTAGCAAGCGGACAACCTTTATATGTTTGGGAACCCAATGATCCAAATAATCTTTCTTTAGGATATACTCTAAAAACAACTTATGAAGGTATGAATCAATGGGGAATAGATGTAACACCACCTATTACAAATAATCCATTACAATTTAATGTTGATTTATCAGCAGTAGGAAATCTTGCAACGGTTCCTTTTGTAGGAACGCCACCTGTTGGTGGAGCTCTTACGCCTCCTCCTCTTTATAGTGCAACAGATCCTGCTGGTAATATGAGTAATCATAGTGCTCAATTTGGTAATATTAAACCAGTTACTTATGATGATGTAGTTTATGCAGCTCATTCTACATATAGATTTGATCCTTCTGTAGTTAGAGAACATTTTAATGATCCTGTTAGTGTTAGTGGTGCAAATTTAATTGGGACAAATGTTGGAGGTTGGACAGCAACAGGAAATACAACACTTATTGATTCTGCCCCATCTTATGATACAGGAGCCTTGTATGAAGCTCCTTTTACAACTAATCCAGCTGGTTTAGGTAATCCAGTTAATGGTACACCACCAAGAAATGCCCTTGATATTTCATATTTTAATACAGGTGCAAATGGTGGTGTAACAGTTAAAGCACCAACATTTAATCTTTCAGGTTTTGAAGGTGTTACTTATGGTGGTAAACAATATTATAAGCTTAATCCTTATGGATATAAATATGTTTATGATTTAAGTCATGATTTTGAAGGTTATCCAAACCCTAATGGTGGTGCAGATTATGATGTAATAATAGAAGAACAATTAAGAAATGCTAATAATATAAATATAAAGGATAATACAGGTAATACAACTTTTACTACTAATGATACTATAGTTACACAAGCAAAAACCTTCGGTTTTACACAAACAGATCCTTATGCAAGTACATTTTTTAGTAATCCAAATTGGGGAACTAATTCAAATTTTAACAGTATTGATGCATCAAATAATTATGTATTTAAAAATTTTGTAAGCCCAATAACTTATGGTGCTGTTGGTTCTGCAACATCATCAATGGAATTTAATTTTTTAGAAAAACCTCAACCTGCTGGTGGTATAGAGTGGTTATGGGATTATCCTTTACCTGGTTATGAAGGTCAATATCCAACTGGTTACATTGGTGCTCCTGTTGATTTTAGAAGAGGTGGAAGCCAGGTTACTGTTGATTTAAGTGCTCACCCTGATATGCCAGGAATACCAGGGTGGATTTCTAATGCAAGTCCTTATGCACCTGTTGCTTCATATTCTGGTGATGCTTCTGGCTGGGGAGCTAGTACTTGGTATGCATCAGGATATTCACACTATGATGCTTCTTTATGGATAGGTCAAGGTAGTGGTTTACCATCTTCAGTTCAATATAATGCTGGAATAGCAACAGCATACCAAGCTGGAAATATAGAATCAGATGCTACAAGATGGCAACTTGATGATGTATATATGAAAGCTACTGGTTATTCAAAAGGGGAAATGATTTCTCCTAAAATGGATTTTAGTAAGATGGAATCTGGTTTTGCTGAATATGATGACAGAATAGAAACAAGTCCAGATTATATAGAACATAAAGAAGTTTATTATTCTTTTAATTCTGATGATAATGGAGTTGGAACATGGTTACCTTTAACATCTGTATGGAAAAATGGTGTAAATAGTCAAGAATGGCAAAAAAACACAGTAGAAATACCTTGTGCTGGTGGTCAAAGTAATGTAAGAGTTAAATTTATTTTTGATACAAGAAAAGATACAACAAACTCTAATGCTACAGGTAGTAATTTTGCAAAAAAAACAGATTATGATGGATGGAATATTGATAATATAAAATTAGTAGGAAGAAAAACAGATCCAACCGATTTTTATTATTATCGACAAGAACTTAATAGCGAGTTTGTTACAGGGTCTGGAGCAAAAATAGGTGGCGGTCCAATATCAGATATAACAGGAATAAATAGTACTGCTGCTCAAACAAATACTATGACTTCTTTACCTCCAGTTACAACTGTAGCTCAAACAAAATATACAAATTCTGTATCAGCTACTTCTAGCAGTGCAACAGATACTGTTTCTTTTAATTTAGTAACACCAATTGATACAACAGCTCCATCAGCTTTAGTAAATTATCATGTTAATAATTCAGATAAAACTAATAGTGTAAGTACTGCAGTAACAAGAATTCTTACAACAACAGGACTTTATGGTTCTTTAATTTCTCCAGGTACAACAGGTGCTGCATTGACAACTCCTACATTAGGACAATCAATTGGGGTTCCTATAAGTGGTGCAGCTGCATTGTCTGCTTATGTTGGGCAACAAATTTCTGTTGGTGGTACAGTAGTAACATTACTTAGTGTAAATATTGGTGCTGGGACAATGGATGTTTCATCAAATGTTATAGGCGGTCCTGGAGTAACAATAGATCTTCCTCCAGTAACTACAACCTCTGTACTTACTGCTCAATCACTTGCAATACCAGTAAGTACAACTACTGGACTTTCTCTTGGTCAACAAATAGTTATTGGCGGTACAATGGTAACAATTAATGCTATTGGTGCTGGAACAATAGATGTATCTGGACCTGTAACAACTACTGCGGTTGGTAAAATGATAAAACAATATATTTCCCCTCAACCAACAAATCCTCAAAATTTATTTTGGGATATTACAGGAACTTCAACAGCTACAAATACAACATCAAGTTCCTTTTCGTTTGTTTCAGGTATTGCTACTGCTGGTGTTTGGACTCCTGCTGCACCTACAATAAATGGCCCAGGAATACCACCATCAGGCCCTGGAGGAATATTTAATACAGATCCATGGTATACAGATGGTACTTATCAAGGTATTTATGACTCTAATGATACTTTAATAACTAATAGTGATGAGACTACAATGAAAAATACGGCTTCCGTTACTTATACAGCTCCTGTACAAAAACCTGAATCTATAACACTTATAGATGGAATAGATCTTTCTAATTCATCGGCATCAAAATTAACTTTTGATTTTCAAGATATGTTAGTATTACCTACAATTGCTGATACAGATAGAACTTTAGAAATATTAAATACGGCTGGTACTGTTGTTTATACACAGCATTTTCCTGGTGTTTTAGGTGTTCAAAATATTAGTGTTGATCTTGCCGCTTTAGGTTTAACAGGTGCAGGAAATACCAATATACAAGCTAGATTTACAGTAAAAAGTGTTGATGGTTTAAGAGGACTCGCTTCTTCAGAACATATTAT
>JBBTGK010000030.1:4155-5952 GCA_038060635.1 Cyanobacteriota bacterium
ATTGGCAAGTAAATAACTTTAAAGTTGATAAAACAGATGTTCCAGCTGATAAACCAGGTTTTTATACTAGTACTTATGAAACTGGAAATTATAATGTTACTAACCTTAATAGTAGTATTAGTTTTGATTACTCTGCCCTAAATGATCCATTAGGAAAAGTTAATGCTATAAGTAGAAAAGTATATTATTCAGGAGATAATGGAGTTACATGGAATCAGGTTTTTGCTGCTGATACACCAACAGGTGCTGTCGTTAGTTATGTAAATTCTGGAAATATAAATATACCTACAGGAAATATAAAACTAAAATTTGAAAGTGTCTTAGACGTTCCTACAAATGTTAATGTTGCTGCAAAAAATGATTTTTTTGATGTTAAAAATATAAAATTTACTCATACAATAGGTGATGGTTACAATGAAGCTGAAAGAGCTAATGCTGCTATTACAACTGCAACTAGTGGAAATAATTTTATAACCGTTTCTAATGGAGCTGTTTTTCAACCTGGTGATTCTGTTTCATTAGGTACAAATGGCTCATATACAGTTGATTATGTTAATGGAAATACTGTATTTTTAACATCAGCTTTAAGTGCAACTTATACAGGAACTGCTCAAATTGTTAATAGTATTGATAATAATAGACCAAATATTAGTTTTGATGCTAGAAGAACAAACGTAGAAGGAAGATATACAGATGTAAGTTCAAGAGTTCAATTATCTAATACAGATTATCCTATGTTTTCTAATGCTTTTTTAACTTATGTTGAACAAGACCCAATTAAGTTAGAAACAAATAAAAAAGATACTTATGCTCAATGGGTAGGATTGAATACAGCTCCACCTGTAAGAATCTTAAATAAATTTAGTGGGAAAGTTGAACCTCAAACTACAGGTAATTTTTTATTATCTAATGATGGTTTAAGTAACTATTATGATACTGATCCAAATGGTAATACAACAAATTTATATGTTGATGATGCTTTAGCTATAAATACAGGTAAAATAATAAATAAAATGCCAACATTAGATACAATAAATCAAGATAAAACAGGTTGGGTTAATGCATCTAATAGTGGCGGTACTATTTGGCTTCCTCAAGTAGCTGCAACAAAGTATAACGAGACTCTAAATAATACCTATAAAGATATGTCTGTTTGGGGTAAAAGAACATTTCTAATAGATTCACTTAATCCACCACCAGCAGTTGTTAATGCACAAGTCTCTTCTGATGATGATGCTTATTTATATGTTAATGGTTATAATGTAAGAAGCTCATCTTATAATGTTCATGGTCCTGGTGCTAGTCCTATTGGAGGTTCACCATTTGATTATTTTAAAATGGTTGATACTTCCGATTATGTACAAGATGAATACGTTATGGTTAATGGCGTTATAGGTAAAGTTAATTTTAATGTAGGAGGCGGTCCAGCTCCTGCTGCTGGAGAAATAAAAATAGAATGGAATCAAGCTTTAACACCTGAAGAAATAATTTCTTTTCAGAATATAAGTGTTTTTGATGATTTAGCTATAAATGGAAAAAAACCAGCTACAGTTTATCATGTAGAACAAGCAAAAGATGCTTCTGGAAGCGATATTAAAGTAAATGTTGCTGCTTCTGTTGGAGCAACTGAACTAACACTTACCAGTACTCAAAATATATATCCTGGTCAAATTATTTATGTTAATAATCAACCAATCGTAGTACAATCAGTTCAACCACCAGACGCTTTTGGTGTACCAAGAACAGGTGTAATTACTTTTTCTACTTGCACAACATAACGTTTGCTCCTTTTTTTAT
>JBBTGK010000031.1:0-7035 GCA_038060635.1 Cyanobacteriota bacterium
ATTTTATTAGGAAGTATATCATAAAAAACATATATGGGTTATTGAGTTAATTCAAAATAGTTGTATTAAAAAATCATAGGTTAAAAAATGACATCCTGTCGAGGAATGATATTTTGTATAGACTCATTTCAATTTGTCTCTGCAATGTTTACAGCTTATTATATTTTTTATTATAATTTTGATGAGAAAATAAATTATGATAAAATTACATAAAATTATTGTAATAGTAAATAAATAAAAATGTTGAATGTTTTTTTAGATGATCTTCGTAAGCCAATAAACGCCTATAATGAAACAGGTGATGAAATTTATTTAAAAGAAAAATGGCACTTAGTTAAAGATTATGAAGAATTTTGTTCTTATACAAAAAGTATCTTCAAAGAAATGGGAAAGCTACCAGAAATATTTTCTTTTGATCATAATCTTGCACCAGAACATTATGTTAGTGAATTTATTAACTATGATAGTTTTACAGAAAAAACAGGCTACCATTGCTCTTTATATTTAAAAAACTTTTGTGATAGAGAAAAAATATCTTATCCTCTTATTCTTTCTCATTCTGCAAGTCCACAAGGAAGAAAAAATATTTTAAAAGTATTTTATCAAGACTAAATTTTATCTTCTTTATACAAATAAAAAATGATATAATCGTGAACTATTGAGTATATATTTTTTTGGGAATAACTTCTAATGGCTATTTTTAATAGTATGAGTAAACTATATAACTCATATAATGATAAAAATTTGAAAGCTAAAGCATCTAATAGCTTTGTTGATAAATTTCAATCACCTTCAGATAAAAACTCTGACTCAAAACAATCTTCATCAGGATATAAAAAAATACCTACTTTTGAAGAATTAAAAGCTTCAAAAACAGATGAAACAAAAAAGAAAGAAGTTGTTCCAATGCTTTTATCAAGTGATAAAAATGCTGATGCAACCTATTTTAAGCTAGGTATTGAATATATTCAACAAAAAAAATTCGATCTTGCTGTTCAGGCATTAGAAAATGTTATTAAAATTAGACCAGATAGTGCAAAAGCTAAAACCCAATTAGGCATAGCATATTTAGGTGTAGAAAACTATGAAAAAGCTATTCAATTTTTGAAAAACTCTGTAAAACTTGCTCCTAGTGATATAGAACTAAAACTAAATCTCAATACCGCTTATATAAAAACAGGTAAAATAGATATTGCCCTGAAAGAATTAATAACCTTGCTAAAACTTCATCCTGATAATGATAAAATAAAAAAGAAAATATCTTCTGCTTATTATGCTGAAGGTAATAATTTTAGAAAAGCTCATGAATATGAAAAAGCTATAGAATGTTATACAAAATCAGGTAAATATGAAAAAGATAGCCCTGTAATTTATAATACTATAGGTGTTTGTTACAAAGAAATTGGGCATTTTGAAAAAGCAGCAGAATTTTTTGACAAATCTCTAAAACTTTATGGAAGTTCAACTAATACTCAACCCAAAAAAGCAGGAACTTATCTAAATTTTGCTCAATTAGAAGTTAGTAGAAATAATATCAACGGTGCTATTGAATATTACAAAAAAGCTATGTCTATGGATAATTCTAATCCTTCTATACATTTTGAACTAGGTGAATTATATTATAAACAAAAAGAGTATGATTTAGCCGAAGAAAAATATTCTGATGTAATAACTCTTCAACCTGAAAACATTCAAGCATTATTAAATTTAGCTCAAGTTTCAGCTTTTAAAAATAATGTAGAAAGAGCAAGTGAAATATATAAGCAAATATTAGAAATTGAACCTGATAATTCAACATCAATGGTTAATTTAGCATTAATTGCATATAAAAAAGGACAAAAAGATTATGCTTTTATTCAACTCAAAAAAATATTAAAGGAAACTAAAGGTAACAACTATTTAGCTCATAAATATTTAGGTATTATGAATCTTGATAAAGGGCTTATTGATGATGCTATAGAAAATTTTATGATGGCTGTAGAATCTAACCCAAATGATGCGGATGCTTACGTAAATTTGGGAGTATGTTTCCACAGAATGAATAATTTAGAAAGAGCTATGGAAGAATATGCTCAAGCAATAGAAATTGATCCTGATAATATTACAGCCTTAAAAAATCTAGCTTTATTATATTATGATGCAGATAAAATAGAAGATTCTATTGAACTATATGAAAGAATTTTAGAAATTGAACCTGATAATAAAAATATTGCTAAGACTATCGCAAATGCTTATAGAAAAGTTGGTGAAGTTGATAAATCTATTGATATGTATAATAGATTTATGGAAAAATATCCTGATGATCCAGAATCTATGCTTAATTTAGGAATATCATATTTTGAAAAAAATAAACTTATAAAAGCTATAGAAATACTTACAGAATTAGCTACTAAGCACAAATCTTATACACCAATGGCTACTTGTCAATTGAGTAAAATATATCATAAAAATGGTCAATTAAATAAAGCCTTTGAATTTGCAAAAAAAGCAGCTCTTTTAGATATAAAATCGCCTGAAATATTTATTCAATATGGAAAAATAAGTCTTGATATGGGAAATGTAGATAAAGCTATAGATTGTTTTAATCGTGTTTTAAGCTTATCTCCTGAAAATAGATATGCAAGTATTTTATTAGATAGTGCCAAAAAGAAATATGAAGATAAATATGGATATAGTTATGATTAATTGGCATAATGATTTAAAAATAACTTTATTATGCTAAAAAAAAGCTTGACTAAAATAAACAAGGGACTAAAGCACCCTTGTTCGGAATACTTGATTATTAGAGAAACGGCAAAATACTTTTGTTTGAATATATGCTAAAAAAAAGCTTAATTTTATTAATTTTACTTATTTCTATATCTTCTAAAATAGCTTTGGCTAAAAGTAGTATATCTACAACAGTTGGTTCTATCTTTGTAGGTTTAGGAAAAACTGATGTTAATGAAAAAAGATATTTTACACCAATATACGGAATAAATGCTTTTACAGAGATTCATGAAAATTTTAGGATAAATTATGGTGTTTTAGGTTCTTATTGGAATGGATATTTAGTTTCATTACCTTTATCTATTTCTTTTTTACCATCAGGTAATTATGGGGCAGATATAAGACCTCAATTCTATGTAGGTTTTGAACCTTTTTATTCAAATATGAAAGAATTAAATGGTTTAAAGTTTTATGGTTTTGCAGGTTTTGGTGTCGATTACAACATAGGTAATAACTACTATATAAATCCAAGTTTTAAAATTTATCTTAATAACTCTTTTGCTGTTAAAGAAAAACCTGTTTTAACAGATTTAAATTCATTTAGTACATCATTTTCTTTATCTGCGGGGTATAAGTTTTAATGGAAAAAATATGGAATTATAAAGAATGTGATGAAGAAAAATCCATTATTTTAGCTGAAAAAACAGGTCTTACAAAATATACTTCTCAGTTACTTATTAATAGGGGAATTGAAGAAATACCTGATGTAAAAGAGTTTTTAAAAACTGTTACAAAATTAGAATTAATTTCTTGGGATTATGAAAAAAGTAAACAAATTGCAGAATATCTTAAAGAAAAAATAGCAAATCAAGATTTAATAACTGTTCATGGTGATTATGATGTTGATGGTGTAACAGGTGCAGCAGTTTTATGTTTATTTTTGAGAGATAAAGAAGCTAATTTTAATTATTATTTACCTGATAGATTTGGAGATGGTTATGGACTTGCTTCTAAAACGGTAGAAAACCTTCATAAAAATGGAACTAAGGTAATAATAACCGCAGATTGTGCAATAAGTAATTATGATGAAATAGAATATGCAAATTCTTTAGGTATTGATGTAATTGTTACCGATCATCATACTCTTCCTGAAAAATTACCAAATGCAAAGTTTATTTATCATCCCGCTCTATCAGAAAATAAAAATGTTCACATCCTTTCTGGTGTTGGTACTGCATTTCAGCTTATATCCGAAATAAATGATCTTATTCCTTCAAAAAAACAAACTAAAATTGAAGATCTAGCTGATTTAGTTGCAATAGGAACAATAGCAGATATTAGTCCTCTAAAAGGTGTAAATAGAAATTTAGTAAAATATGGTTTAACAAAATTAAAAAATACTAAAAAAATAGGTTTAATAAAACTTATGCAAAGTGCAGGAATTCAACCAGAAAATGTAAATTATCAAGATATTTCCTTTAAAATTGTTCCTAGGCTTAATGCCACTGGTAGAATGAATAAAGCTTTAGTTTCACTTGATTTAATTTTATCTGAAACTGAAGAGGAAGCAAATGAAATTTGTGAAAAAATAAATCGAATAAATAAAGAACGACAAGAATTATCGGAAAAAACTTATTTAGATGTCGAAGAAATAATAAAAAAAGAAGTTGACCTTTCAAAAGATAAAGCAATTTTTATTTTTGGAAAAGATTTTCATCATGGCGTAATTGGTATAATCTGTTCAAAAGTTTTAGAAAAATATAATAGACCTGTTTTTATTAATGCCATTGAAGGTGATTTTTCTCGTGGTTCAGGAAGAAGTAAAAATATTCATTTGGCTAATTGTTTAAAAGAGGCAGAACATTTACTCGTAAAAGCTGGTGGTCATGCTGGTGCCGCTGGATGGACGGTAAAAACTGAAAATTTAGAAGAATTTAAAAAATTTGTACTTGAATATACTTCAACTAAATTATCTGATGAAGAAGTGAATCCTCAAATAGAATTAGAAATAGAAATCCCTATAGAACAAATAAACTACCAAGTTTTTAGAGAAGTTCAAGAGATGGAACCTTTTGGATTATCAAATCCTGAACCTGTAATATATGCAAAAAATGTAAAAGTTGATAAAAATACTCAATATGTAAGCACAGATGAAAGACATTTATTTTTTGAGGTTTTTGATAAAAGTAGAAAAACTAAAGCTGTTTTTTGGAACAAAGGACATTTGTTTCCTCTAAATGATAATATTGATCTAATTTATTCTATAAATGAAGCTAAAAGAAATGGAAGAAATTCTTTAAGATTAAGAACTATTTCTATAAAATCTGAAAAAATTTTAAATGATGAAATAAAAGTACCTATCTTAATCAATAAAATAACAGAAGAATCAAATAATATAATATCAGATTCTATTGAATTAGACTTTAATATAGAAGATATTAAACTAATTTCAGATTCTGGTTATATTTATAACTCTATAGGTGTTAGTAAAATTAATTTTTTAAATAAAAATGTAGAAGAAATACCAAAAGATATTGAAATAATTGATATGAGGCATTTAGATATTGAACAAAAAAATATTATTGACTTATTATCAGAAAATAAAGAAGAATATTTTAATATTTTTTCTAAAAAAGAGCTTAATTTTGAAAAAGAACTGACTAAATATTTTATAAATGATACCAAATTACCAAAATCTTTAATATTATATGATTTACCTCAAGAAAAAGAAAACTTAAATTATATTTTAAACCTTATTGGAGTAAAAAAAATCTATCTTTTTAATTCCCAAAATCATGATAGTAAGATAAATGCAAATATAATAAAAGATTTTATTAACTGTTTATATGCAAATAATACTTCTTTGAAGAATTTTATTTTTTATATCAATCAAATAAAAGATTTTAGAGTTTCTTATTTTAAATATATTATTGATATTTTAGTAGAAGCTGAAATTTTAATAAAAGATAAAGAGAAATTTTATATTAAACAAACTTATAAAAATATAGATCTTAATTCCTTAACTAATTATAAAAAATATTTAGAAGATTTAGATAAATACAATATTTGGATTAGAAATATAAATAACTATTCTTTAAAAAAGCTAAAAGATCTCTTAATTTAAAATTATAATTAGTGAAAAGTCAAAAGTTAAAAGTAATTAGATAAGAATATTGTGAATATAAACTTATAGTTAATTTTTTGAATATAAGAAATAATTTAGTTCAAAAATTCAAATATCTTATACAATTATGATTATAGTCATTATTTAATTAGGAAAAAGAATGAAAAAAAGAATATTACTTGGAACCTTAATATTTTTATTTGGTAGTTTATATAATTTATCTTCTTATGCTGAAAATAAAAACCAATTTCCAAAAATTTCTGGTAAAAATCTAGAAAACAAAGAATATAATCTTCCAAGTGGTTTTGAAGGGAAAATTAATCTTGTTTTTATTGCTTTTTTAAGAGATCAACAAAAAGATATAGATAAATGGCTTCCATTAGCTAAAACTCTTTCTAAAAAATACGAAACATTACGTTATTACGAACTACATGTACTAAATGAAACTTATGCAAGATGGTTTATTGACGCAGGAATGAAAGCAGGAATTTCTGATAAATCACAAAGAGAAAAAACGATTACAATATATACAAATAAAAAGAAATTTTTAGAATCTTTGGATATATCAAATGAAAAAGAAATTCAGATTTTGTTACTTGATTCAAATGGTAAAATAATTTGGAGCGATAAAGGTGATTTTTCTAAAAACAAGGCAGATAGTTTACAAACTATTTTAAGTAGTAAAATAGAAAAGTAGAATTATATCTTTTTAATGCTATAATTAACACTAAGATAACAGATGTAAAGGAAAAAATAATGATAAAAAATATTCTAACTATTTTTTTTGTATTATTTATATTAATTGGTAATACATTTTTTGAATCAAAAGTTTTTTCTAAACCAAGTACAATAATAGAAATAAACCAAACAGATAAAAATAAATTAAATAACGATTTTATAAAAGCAATTAATAATTCAGATTTAGTTGAAATGAAAGTTTTACTTGAAAAAGGAGTTGATGTTAATTTTAAAGATAAAAAAGGTTCTACATCATTAATTAATGCAACTGTTTTGGGAAAAAAAGATGTTGTAGAATTTCTTATTTATAATTCAGCTAATATTGATGTAACAGATAGAGGTGGTTGGTCTTCTTTAATGTTAGCTGCAAATTTTGGTGAGATAGATATTCTAAAATTTCTTATTTCTAAAGGTGTACATATTGAAGATCTAAATAAAAAAGGCTTTACTCCTTCAGTCATTAT
>JBBTGK010000032.1:0-5885 GCA_038060635.1 Cyanobacteriota bacterium
TCGGCTGTTTGGCTATCATCTAAATACATTGGAAGGTCATTAAAAAAACTAGCCATTCTTTCAACAAAAACCATTGTACTATTCCAAGATGTAATTAATCCCCCTGTTTCTTTTGCAGGATTTCCCCAAACACTTGCGGCTATTTCCATTACTGTAGTTTTTCCCATTGAAGAATCACCCCAAAAATGAATTAAAAAACTAGAACAATCTAACAAAGCTAAAAAAGGTGCTGCTAAACTTGCATAAACAGAAAAAGCTACTTTAGGATTTGACATTAATGGCTTTATAACTCTTGTCCATTCTTCAAAACTTCCATTTTCAACTAATGCTTTAGAGAATTTTTCAAAACCGTTTTCAGGAGTAAAAGAAATATTATCTTCTTTTGAATCTAAACCTAAAATATTTTTACCTAAACCGAATCCTTTTTTATTTTTAAAATCTTTCCAGCCGTTATTGTGTGTTAAATAAATTGTTTCCATATTCTGAAGATTTGCGACCTCAAAAGAATGTAAGTATTTAATTACTTTTTTTACATTATCACTATTAACAGGAAAGCCCGAATTACAAAGCTCTAATATTTTTTTAGAATCACAAATCGTTTCTCTTTCAACAATTATTTTTTTCCAAACAAAATCTCTTTTAAAGGCTATTTCTAGGCTAACAACATCATAGTCTGTGTTTATGGCTTGTTTGGTAATCAAAATAGGAAGCATAGATATAACTTCTACTTTTTCTTCTCTTGATGTAACAGTTATTTTTTCAACACCGTTTTCGTTTATGTAGTAATCATTTGGAGTTTCAAAATGAAAATTGTCTATAGAATCTAATGAAAGTCTTTTAAATTCTAAAGTATCTTTTAGTTTTTCTTCTTCAAAAGTATAAGTTGTTTTTTCTAAATTAAATAAATCTTCTATAGAATTACCTTCATTAAAAAAATCTGAAACGTCATATTTTTCTTTTTTATCTTTTGGAAATGAATATATTTCAACGAACTTCTTCATTTTATTTAGTTCATGGGCTAATTTTATAGCTCCGTTTCTTCCCATTTCATCATGATCATAAAAAATCATAAAATTTTCTATTTCAGGGAATTCTAATAATCTATTTAAATCTTTTGGAAAGTTGCCTTCTCCTGTTGAACTTGTTACCGCTTTATAATCGTTTAAATTCGATTCTATGAGTTTTTGTGTTAAATATATACAATCATACTCACCAGCACAAAAAATAATGTTTCTATAGCCTCTAAAATCATAATCAGGAAATAATTTTGATTTTGTATCTTTACCCTGAAAAAACATTTTCTTATTTATTATGTTTATTGCTTTCCAACCAGTTATTTTATCTTCTCTTTTTTGAGGAAATAAAACATAGTCTTCTTTAGATTTTAGGTTAAAAATATGTGCAATTTCTTTTTTTATTCCTCTGTTTAATAAATAATTTAAATGTTTATCTTGAAGAGGGTCTAAAACAATTTGTCCTTTTTGTTTGGCTATTTCTACATTTGCTATATCAGATGCTTTTATAAGAGCTTCATCAAAAGAAATTCTTTCATATTTTTCTATAAAAGAAATTTGATCTCCACTCCCACAATTTTCATTGGAGAAACATTTCCAACCTTTTTCATTGGATGCTACAAAGCTTGGATTTTTATCATCGTGAAAAGGACAATAGTATGAATTATTGCTTTTACCTTTTTTTACATTATATAAATACAAGAGATTATCTAAGGGTAACCGCCTTTTTATCTCTTCAATAAGCGAGTTCCTGTCATTGGTATTGTTTTTACCCACGTTTAAAATTCCTCAAAAAACATATAAATAATATTTTTTGCTTAATTCTTAATACATAGGGCAAGAATAGTCTTGAATTTTAATAAGTATTTTGATAAGATACTTAGTAATGGAAAAATGTTTGACTACTCTTTCCAAAGTGTATTAAATTTTATAGCAAAAGTATTATACCTCTTTAGAGTAGTCTAAACAACCTTATTAATTTCAAAAAAACAAAACTCAAACAAAAAAATTATCAATTACTAAAAACTTTTTTACATACGATTTTTTTAAATTTTTAGTATTCTTTTATCTGGTTTAGATTAATGATATTTTTCTCTTATTTTTTGATAAAGATTGCCTAATTTGTTTCAGTAAAAAATAATACCCTTGTAAACACAGGGTTTGGGTTACGTGAAACGTTTCACGTAACTTTTCATTTTTTGGCTAAAATATTTTTGATTTTCAATTTAAAAACAGTTTTTCATTTTTATTTTTGTTTCTAAATAATTTCTCAAAATAAATATTTATTGTCATCTTAAAAATTTTTCAAGTTATTTTTTTAGAATTTTAAAACTATAAATTCTCTATAACTCTTTTCAATTTTTCCAGTGTTACATTCCAATATAGTTTTGAATGTTTATAATCAACTTCAGTTATAAAATTACTTTGAGAAAAGTTTAACTCTGTTTTATTTTCAATAGAAATTAATTTAAATTCAATTATAGAATAATTTTCAGGCTTATCTTCATAGTTAGATAAATTGCTCAGATAATCATATTTTAATATTTTTTCAGTCTCAAACTGTAAAATGCTTCCTGGGGGCTGTTGCACAAACCCGCATAAATTCCCAACATAATCCTGAAACTATTACTAATAAATGCTTACAAGTCATCAAAAAGATATTGTTTTTTTAACATGTCTTGTATATTGAAATTTTCAAAAAACTTTTCTTCTTTTGAAAAATCAAATTTACCATAAAGGTTAATATGAGTCCAAGCAATAGGACTAACTCTCTTTATAGCTTCTACTTGTTCAATTTTACCTAATTCTTTCTTTTGTTTTAAAAATTCTGATAGTATATAACTATTATAGAAAATAATTGCAGTAGAAATTAATCGTGTACATTCTTGATAAATTATTTGTTCAGAATGAATTTTTGCCCTTATTCTTCCAAAATTAGCATAGAAAATAGCTCTTTTTAATTGATGATAAGCTTCAACTCTATTAAGTGAAGTTTGGGTGCTTTGTCTTAGTTTTATGTTATCAATATAATTTAGTATATGAATACTTCGGCAAATTTTATCATATTCAGCAAAAGCTTTCATAGTTTTATTACTTTTCTGATATGAATTTAATTTTTTTACTATTGTACTAACACTCGAATTTTTAAGCAGTATAGAAGCCATAACTCTTTTAATATTTTTTTCTTCAGAAATAATCAATTCCTTATTTATTTTTTTAATAGGTTTAAGAATATATTTTGAACTATAATCTTTAATGGATTTACTACCATAAAGAAATTTAAATTTACTATTTAGATCCTTATAACGAGGAGAAAAATAATAGTCGGAAAAATCAAGTAAAACATGATTAATTTTGTTAGTACCATGATTATCTGTAGAATGAATTTTAGGTTGTACATTTGATTCATTCATTAGTAATAATTCAAGAACATGATGACCTTCATACTCATTACCACTAATAACTTTTGAATTTAAAGGAGTGTAATTTGCTTTTAAAGTTAAAACAGTTAGACCTTTTTCTCTTCCTGGATTTTTTATAGAATGTCTAGCATTAAAAACATTTCCAGATACATTAAAACGTTGTCCATCACTACTTGAATGAATAATTTCATCGATAATATTATAATATTCAAAAATAGGTAAATTAGAAAACTCATTAACTATTTTCTCATTAGCAATTTTTAAAGTATCTTCTCTAAAATAATTTAAACTTGAGTTTTTAATATGATTATAGTTAATACCTGAACTTATAGACATTTTACTAAGACCAATATTTGTCCCATAAGCTATAATTGTTGCTATAGCAGTATTTTCATCTAATTCTTTCTTAGCATTTTTATTTAAAATATGAGTAAAACTTGAAAGAAAATCAGTTTTTTTATTTACAAATCTAATAAGATCAATTAACTCAGTTTGAGGTAATTTAACAAAAATAGGATTATTAACTTCTTCATCTTGAATACCATCATAGCTTAAACTCCAAGTTTTTTTGTTTATATCTATAATCTTAAAGTATTTATTTTTATCAGCTAAGATATTTTTATTAACTTTTTCTATAAGCATTTCAAGTAATTCAAGTTTTTTATCTAATAACTCTTCAAAATCTAATGAAAATAATGGTAGGTTTAATATTTCTGATATTTGTTCATAGTTATTTTCAAAATATTCCTTTGTAATTAAATCATCTTCAAGACTTCTATTTTCAATAGAATCATTGAAAAAAATATCTCCAGCCATTAATCTATTTTTTATAGATAGATAAAGCAATAATTCATATCTTTTAGGAATTAATTCTCTATATTTTTTTCCATTCTTATCAATTTTATTTTCAAATAAATATTTGAAATCTTTAGGATTAATAAAATCACATGGAGCTAAATCAAAATTTTTATTCTTATCATTTAAAACCTTTTTTAGAAAAGGTATTGACTCAAATAAATTTATTAAATTATTATTATTGTTTAATTTATCATGTGTGAAATCAAGAATTTGAAAAATATAACGAATATTTCTTTTTATTGTAGGATATTTTTTATCATATTCAATCCATTCATAGGATTTTTTATCAAAACTTTCTTTAATAAGATATTCTGAAAGTAGTTTTATTTTATCTTCTTCAATAATACTAAAAACAATATTTTTTATTTCTTTAAAAGAAATTTGTTCTGATATTTTATTTTCATAAAATAATGATAGAATCTGAGGTATTTTTTTTATATTTTCTATATTTTCGCTATTAATAGTAATAATTTCCTTATCTGCTAATGTTTTTATTTCAGATTCATATTTATCCATCAAATAAAGAAATGTTTTAACAAGATTATCATTAATATTCATATATCTATAATAAACAAAACATAAAACTATGAATAATTGCTTATTTTCATTAAATCTCTTGAAATTATTAATATTATATTTATCTAATAATTTAGAGAAATATTTTATTGTTAAATTACTAATTTTTAATTGAGGTAGTATTTTTTTAGCTTTATCAAAAATAGGTTTTATTTTTTTTTGTTTATCTGTTTCTGTGAAAACATCACTATAACAAAACCCTGTAATTGGTGGTCTAATAGTAGATAGTAAATAATTAGTTTCATCTTCATTTTTATTCAATAATGATTTTACTAATTCTTTCAATTCATTATCAATAAGATTATCTAAAAGTGAAAAAAGCCTTTTTTCTTCCCATAATATTGTTTGACTTATTATAATTTGTATTTCTCTATATGGTGGCAAAATAATTCTATTATTAATAGAAAACCTTAGTATCTCTTTAAAAATATATTGAGGAAAAGAATCAATAGAAACTATATCTTTAGCTTTTTTTATAAAATCTTCTTTAAATGGTTTCCATTCTTTATATGAAAAGATATTTAAAATATTTTGCCTATTTGATGTTTTTGTATTTTTTGAAAAATTAATTTCTTTCAATTTTGTTTTTGGAAAATGTTCTTTAATAATAAACTCTATATCTGAAATAACATTATTTTTATCAAAGCTAAAAAAACGTTGTTTTTCTTTAAAATAGCCTAATTCTAAAATAAAAAGTATTTTTGAACTTATACTTTTTAAAGATTTAAGTAAATTATATTCTTGGTCATCAAAAAGAGAAAAATTTTCTTTTCTTTTTTCAATAGAAAATTCAGGAAGAGCATAATATTGTTTTTGTTCAAGTTTATTTAATACTTTAATATTATTACTCAAATCTTTCTCAAAGTCTTCTTTATTTTTCATATAAAAATGGTCGTTATATTTTCTATTTATTACATAATTTATAGGTTAAATATTATATGATATGATTAATTAAAATAATATATTAAAAACCTTTTTATATGAAAAATAAAGAAGACTTTGAGAAAGATTTGAG
>JBBTGK010000033.1:0-6604 GCA_038060635.1 Cyanobacteriota bacterium
AAATCTATTGGCTGTTTCAATGTTTTTTCCAGAGTAATAGTAAGCCAAGAAAGCATTTTTTTCTTCCGATTCTAAAGGAGAATTATGTATATTCTCAATTATATCTTTTGTTACGTCTAATACAACAGAATTTTTTTCAAAAATTGATGACAAAGCTAAATATATCATTATATTTTCCGATTTCATTTGATAAAACCTAACCTCTGGTGGTAAAGATTGAAAAAATACATTCAATTCAGAAAATTTTAAACTATTATTTTTTTTTAAATATAAATATAAATCTGAGAGCGGTTTAGAATAAATAAAATCAATTTCATTAGAATCAATTCTAGTAAACGTTTGGTTATGAGAATCAAACATTGTATAAAGCGTTGAGAAATCTTTAGAAATATAAATGAAATATACCTTTCCATGATCAATTTCATGAGTAATATTATCTTTTGTATAACTAATATTATCTTTATCAACTAATTTTAAGTTATATACAAAAAATGTCTTTTTATCATGTTTCATTTCAACAGATTGAGTATTTTCATTTATATTTGCTTTAAATTTATAAAACTCAATTTTTTTATCTTTCTTTTTATCTTTCTCTTCAGAGTAAAGACAAAAATCGAATATAAGAGTATTCCCTAATCTAGAAACAAAAAGAGGCAATTTAGTTTTATCTTCAAAAAAAAAGCCCTCTAGCTTATTTATTAATGGATCTTCAGCAAATGCATCTCTTGAAGAAAAAAAATATATTATTAAAATGAGGAAAAACTTTCTCATTTTAATGTCTTTTAAAGATCTTTTCATAAATAACATCATGATTTATATTTTTATTAGGAGCATCATCTGCAATAGTTACATCATATTTTTTAAATTTTTTTTGAGATTCGCTTAAAGATAAAATAATATTATCAGCCTTTTGAGGTTTTTGTTTAGTTTTAGAAGAAACATAAACATATCTGATGACTTCTTTTGTTTTATACTTATTAACATATTTGACAACTTCTTTTGGTTTTTTACCAAGTTCATTCGATAAGACATCATTCTTATTCAAAGTCGTTTTTAAAGTCGTTTTTAAATTTTTTATTTCATTATCTTTTTTATCCAAAGTCATTTTTATAGTTCTGATTTCGTTATTTGTATTTTTCTGATCTTGTTTTAGTTCTGAAACAGATTTATTAATTAAACCGATTTCTTTTTTTCCATTTTCACCAATCTGATCTAATTTGCTCATAAAACCATTACTAAAATTAAATACCACAACAGCAATAAAACCCATTATTAGCAAAATAGATGCTAACAAAAATACCTGTGCTTTTTGAAAATTATTAAAAATAATAACCTTTTTTTCTTTTTCCATTTTCATTTTCTCCAATATGACATCATAAGATAATTCATTACCAACTATTAAATTATAACATAAAAATGCCTGAATTGAATCATTTTCTAACTCATTCAATAAAATTTCTTCTATATTAGTATTTCTACCAGATAATATTTCAAAAAAAGGTTCACTGAGAAACTGGTGAAAACTAGATGTGTCATTTATAGGATCTTTAAATGTTTTATTTATAAGCTGTTCATTTATAGAGAGTATAAGGTTTTCATAAGAAATAAAATCAAGTTTTCTTGATTTAAAAACACTCAAAAGAAAAAAGCCAAGCTCGAATTTTGTTAGCTTTGATAATTTATTTTTGCCATTTAAATTTTTAATACTATCGAAAAATGATAAAGATAGTTGGCTACTAAAATCTTTAATGTTTACTTCTTCTTCATTCATAATACTTTTTTGAATAGAAATCAAAGTTTCCTCTGATAATTGCTCTACTTTCGAGTCACAAACTATTTTTAATAATTTTGAGCCTATTTGCTCCTCATTATTAATGAGAATATAAGGATCAAAAAAATAAAATTTTTCTTCAAGAAAAACAAAATTTCCTAAGAAATCTGATAGATAGATTCCATTATCTTCCAATAATCTTATCTCAAAAATAAGAGTATAAATAGCTTCATACAATACTGAATTAGAGATAGAAGATATATCGCTATAAAAATCTAACTTAGTATTCTCAAACTCTTCATAATCCAAATAGATAAATTCAAGATCATCAAATAAAATAGAAAATCTCCTAAATGAAGTCAAATCATTTTCTTCTACAATATTTATAAACTTTGCTAAGCTCTCTTTTGAATGAATTTTTTTATCCAATTTTTTTTTATACTCTTTTAACATTTTTACTCCTTCTTATTGGAGGTGTCAGAAAAACAGTTTTTGTATCATTTTTTGATACTTTAAATTTTAACCGTATAAAATGATTATAACCAATTTTAAAGTAAACATTACTTTCAGTTATATCAATAAGCTCATCTTGAATAAATTTATTCTTAATATAATCACTAAAAGTTACTACATAAATGCTTATACTGCTACGATTTGCAACTTTATAATCAATAAAAATGTGCTCATTATTTTGACCTAAATTTTTAAAATAAAATTTATTTTCTTTAAAAGTTAACTCAGCTTGTTTTTTTGAAATACCTATATTTTTAGTAATTAAATCCAATAATAAAACATTAAAATCATCTTTTTCATAGCTATTTCTAATTATATCAATAGATTCTTCTCCCACATTAAATTCAATCTCATTCTCTTTTCTTCCAAAAATTACATTTTTGTTAAATTTAAAAGTATAATCCTTAAGGACTATAATTTCTGGATCAATATGAAATCTTAGAGAATTATTTTTTACTAAGGCTATATTTATATCATATAAGGCTGGATTTTCTTGAGTATCATAATAAAAAGTATTTGAAGAATCATTTTTCTGTTTATAAGATTCTTCTTTAAAATCTGAACTAGTTATGTTATATTTCATATATTGATATTGTAAATTTAGATTATTATAATCAATAGATTTTAATAATTTTCCTAAATATATATCATTAGCTTTTTGATTTTCATTTAAATAAACGTCGCCAATACTTTCATGATTTAGATTTGAATAAATATCGTCAACACTTAATATTATATCCAAATTTTTTTCTTCATTTATGCGTATAAAAAAGTCTTTATTATTTGACTCTACGGATAAGCCTTTTCCTAATTCACTAAAAGTAGAATTTTCAAAATACTGAATGCTTACTAACGAGTTATTAAGATATTTTACATTGTTATTTTCTTTATATAACAATGATTGGTTTGAAGAAAACGAAAACTCATTAACAGAATTTGGTATTGAAAATTCAGGGGCATCTAAAATCATAATATAATATTCCTCTAAATTTTCTATTCCAGATAGTTTTGTTTTTTCTTTCTTTTTCACACAGAAAATTTCTATATCATTTATTTTTTTAGGGTCAAAAAAATCTGAGATTTCTTTTCTACCAATAATCAAATGTTTTTCTTGATCAAAATAAAGAATTATTTTTCCATGAACATTATCATAGTTATCTGTTTCAGCAATAGAAATACTTAATTTATATTTTTCCTCTGTTAAACTATAATTATAAAAATAAAGATTTTCTTCTTTTCCCTTAAAAATTACTTCTTTTAATACAATAGTATTATTTTCTTTACTTAAAGAATAAACACAATGATTTATATGACTTATTAGTTTAATTGGAATATTTTCGTTTTTTATTTCTTCATGATAAGAAAGATAAAAATTTGAATCGTCAATCGTTATTTTAATGGGAGATGAATAAGTAACAATTTCATCTATCTGTAAAATATGTGAACTTAAAAGCAGTCTTTGAGAGGCGTTCATCGATTCATATGAATTTTTTGTAATATTTTTTGTAATTTTTATATTTTTATCACCATTAAATATTTTAAAACAGTCTTTTAAATCGTTTATAGTAATTTTAAAAAGATACTCAAATTTCAAAGCACTACTACTATCTATAATAACTCCTGCTCCTATATCAAAACAACTTTCTTTTTTATTTAAAAGCATAGGTTCATTTATATTTTTATTTTCTTTTAAAATGAATATTTCTTTATTTTTTAGTTCAAATTTTTCATTATTAATAAAAACAATTACTAATTCAGATGATTCATTTTCATTTACCAAATCATCTTCTTTAAAAAAAGTTGTTGTTTCTATTTCTGGTAATATTTTATCTTTTTTATCAAATTTTATATCTTTTACATATATTTTATAATTTTCTATTTTTATATTTGAAAATACATTCGACCCCAAATTACAAACAATATGTTTATTTATATTTTCTATGAAAATAGCACTAATATTTTCATCTATAAAAGATACATCTAAATCAAATTGTTCCTTTTTTATGAATTTTTCTATAAAATCGCAGAAAAAACCTAATATAGTATGGGTCAAAATATCTTCACTCTTTTTCATAAACAAAATATTAAAACTACTTTCTATAGCATTATTCTCAATTGATTTATAAGAAAAATGTTTTCCCTTTATGATGGATTTAATTTCATTTATATTATTTAGATCTGATTTAACTAAAAGATCTCCTATTTCAATGATTGTTTGCAAAGGTGATTCTTTTATTTGCAAAGTTGGAGAGTCTGAAATCTCCGAGTTGCTTGAATAACTTATAAGCTCTCTTAGAAAAGAATCTGCCTTTTCAAAAAGATCTTTTATTTTTGTTAAAACCATAAATAACTCTCCAAAACTCAAAAGCTTACTAAAAAAACTATAGCAAAAAAATTAGCCAAGTGTTAAAGGTATTATTAAGTTTATGCTAAATTCTTTACCAAAATTAAAATCAAAGTTAATGTTATATAGTTTTAATTTAGCATTAATATAAAATGGAAAATATTTGGAGTAGAAGAATTTAATATCATTTTCAATATTAATACCAAAATCAAAGTTAGCTTTATTATGGTTATATAAAACAAATAAACCTTCTAAAAAATTAAAATATTTTGTTTTTTGATTTAAACTTAGTATTATTTCTGAATTGTTATTTAATTTACTTGTATAATTAGAAATTTCATATCTAAAAATTCCTATATCATTTAAAAATGCTAACTTTAAAGAGGGGTAAATTTCTTTTTTATTAGTATTATATGTCAAAAAAGAGCTAAAAAGTATGTATTTATTATCTAATTCAACCTCTTTTTCTTTTTGAATATTTATATTTTCTATATAAATATTTTTATAATTAGTTTCTATTTTGGATGAAAAATTATCAAAATGTTTAACTATATCAAAATCTTGATTAAATTTAAACACCTTATTTGTTAATAAATCATTATTTTCATTTTCTTTTTTTTCTTGATAATAATCTTCTTCCGTTTGAGGATTTATTTTGATTTCGCCATCATCATTATAAATTGATTTAATATTCTTACTATAACGTGTAGAAAAATTATTTTGATTTTCTTTTGTAAAAGTCCTAACTGTTTTTATTTCAATATTAGAAATTTTTATCAAACCAGAACCATTACCTAATACATACTCAATATTTTTATCTTCAAATGCTGGTATCCAGTTATTTTGTTTAGAATTTTTATAAAAACAATCACTAAAAGTTGTTTCTAAATCAATTCCAACTCTTGAAGCTTCTGTTGAAAAAAAAGCATTCTTGTTATATAGAGTTGTATTTAACACATCTATAAATACCTTTATTTTATTTATTTGTATTTCTACCAACCCAAATTGCGAAATTTTTATTTCAAAATCATTTATATCTTTTACATTTGAATCAAAATTAACTATATTATCAAAATTTTCGATATGAACCCTATCTTGATTGCTCTTTTTGTACTGAATAAAGTATTTTGATTTATATAAATTATTATCTTCTTTTATAATTCCAACTTGTACGTATGAGCCTAAAGAATCTGTAATCATTATCCATGAAGCAACCCAACCTGAAATTAAATTATTTTTCTTAAAATTTTTTATTTTTGCTTTTACTTCTGTTGCATTAGGAAATCTTAAACCAACATGCCCAATGTTTTGGGTTGAATCTTTTTGAGAAGCTATTGCATTATAATTAATATTCAAAAAAAAGAAAGAAAAAATAATCAATATTTTTATCATTGTATTCATATAAATTTTTTTTCTCCAATAATATTTAATATTCCTAATTAAAAATACTAAAACTAAAATATTCTTAAATCTTAAAAAATAAATTGTTTAATTATATCAAAGATTTAGTATATCTTTTTAATTTTTTTTTATATTTTTAAAACTTTATAATATTTAAGAATATGGAATTATTAACTTGTTAAAAAGAGTTGATTTAATTAAAAAAATGTGATAAAATAAAGAATAAGCATCATATTATTCAAAAAATAAAATGAATACAATAAAAACATTCCAATATAAATTAAAACCAAATAAGACACAATTAATTAATTTAAATAAGTGGTTAGGAACTTGTAGATATTTATATAATGTAGCACTTGAATATAGAATCAATCTCTTTAATAGATGTAAACAAACAATATCTAAATTTGATTTGATTAAAGAATTAGTAGATGTAAAAAAAGTTGAGGGTTTTGAGTGGATAAAAGAAGTTCCAAGCCAAACATTACAAGCCGTAATCGAAAGATTAGATAATTCATACCAAAGATTTTTTAAACTTGGTGCTGGTTTTCCTAAATTTGCCAAAAAAAGTAAAT
>JBBTGK010000034.1:0-6263 GCA_038060635.1 Cyanobacteriota bacterium
CACATTCATGAGTATGTATATGTTCATGATTACAGAGATGCATAGGTTTTAAGGGTGGTAAGGCTTTTTCTTTAATATCAGCTTCATTTTTTTTATTTTTTAAAACAGACGCATTATAAATACGACTTGTATTTTTACTAGAGCAAAATTCGCAAGGTATTTTTTCTTTTGTGTCATTTATTCCTAAAATTACAAAAAAAGAATTATTGCAATCATTACAATCAAAATCATATCTTGGCATAATTAATTACCTGGAGCATTGGGTGCTGGAACAAGATCATCATATTGATGATTATCTGTTTCAGATGTTTTTTCATGTACATCAAGTCTGATTATATCAAATAATCCTTTATTAATATTCATAATTCCATATCCCATACCTCTTAAAGGTAGTTCTGCTGGCATTAATGATATTGCTTCTAAAGTAATACCTTCTCGTCTAAATAAAAACTTAGACATCCAATCAAGTTCTTTTAATCTGTAGGTATATCTTGCTCCAAAAAAAATATTTCCTATTCCAACATCTAAATTTAAAAGATCTTTAACAGGATCTCCTTTCATAGAATTTGAATTTGCTCTTGCTTTTCCTTCAATTTTATAAATATAAGCATAACCCTTAGATAAAATTATTGGTTCTAATTTACCTTTAAGATCAACTCCATTTATTTTTGCCAAATCTAATATACTTAATGGTTTTACATCTAATCTTGATTCATCAAAACCATGTAATGATTTTAGAGCATTTTTTTTGAAATCTTCTTCTGTTAATTTGGCAAAAAAAGTACCTTGTTGTTTATCAAAATTTTCTTTGGTGCTTTCCATAGAAACTATTCGAGTAGCATATCTTGCTGAAACAGTAAGATTATGTTGTATAGTCATTAAACTTCCAAAATATCCTATTCCTACAAGTAAAAATGTTAATAAAGGAACAACAAATGCTGTTTCTACTAATGCTTGACCTTTTATTTTAGTTTTTTTCATAATTTAGTGTACAACCAATTTATCGCCATTTTTTTCTATTGCCATAAGACGAGGAGAATACCATAAAAATTCTAACCCAATTAAAGGTATTTCAGATAAACTTGCATCTTTAAGACCTAAATCTTTAGAAGAAGCTATTTTTGCTGAAGCACTAGTTTTAAGTAAATATTTATCAGCATATTTTAATAAAGATACTCCTTGAGAAGACCTTTTTCCAAATCCATTAACTTCTATGTAACTTTTACCAAAATTACCTGTTTTAGCTGTGTTTTCAGATCTATAAATTACTCCACTTATTAGTTTATTAGAAAATTTTGAGTTATTTTCAAACATATCATCTTCTTCTGCCAAAATTTCTATATTTTCAGCAATATCAAAAAGACCTAATGTATTTCCTCTAAAACCAATTCTAGCTGTTTCAGTTATAGCAGTTCTTCCTGCTCCTTTTTTAGAACTATCAGAAGTAACACCTGATAACCAGTCATAATAAGCTTGTAAAGCTCTTGTTTCTCTATGTAATTTTGTAACATGACGATATGCAGAATTTACACTTTTTCTGTATTCACCAGCCATTGTTTGATCTTCTTCTGTTACTGCTACTGGCTGAGGGCCATTTCCATTATGAGGTATTGGTTCTATAGGAGAATTGGGAGGGGCATTTGGAGGTTGAACAGGAGTAATAATTTGCGGAGCAGCATCTATTTTTTTTTGAATTTGATCTAAAATAATTACTAATCTTGCCTGAGCAGCTCTTTGCTGTGCCTGAGCTGCAATAGATTCATTATACATTCCTGCTCTTACTAAAGTATCTGTGTGATGTTTACTTATTTTCACAGAAACACTTGCTAATGCAGCCGAATCAACACCATTTTGGAATTTTATTTTTGTATTTACAATATTTCCAATGTCATAAACAAAAAACACACCAGAAATTATTACAATAACTAAAAGACCCACATAAATGAGACTTTGACCTTTTTGTTTTTTTCTTTGTTTTGTTTTAAACATTTTTTACCTTTGAATAATAGAATCTTTAAATAAATTACTATTATTTTTTGAAACAAGTTCTGAAAATTTAGTTAATTTAGGTTCTACGATTTCAGCACCTTTAGCCATAACATCAACAATAGCTCCAATTGGTTTTGCTGCTGGTAAAGTATCTTTTATTACATTTAGAGCAACGCCTCCAACTTGAATTTTTCCAATATGATTTCCTGTAGTTTCTAAAAAATTCATACTTTCATATATTTTTTTTACTTCAGATGGATTTCCAATAGTATCAAAATCTATTGTTTTGGGTTTTTCATTTGTAGCAGAATTTGTTCCACCATCAGTAACATCTTTGTATTCAATATTCCAAGTCCCTTCTAATCTTTCGGCTAAAACTTTCATGTTTTCAGATTGATTTGTACTTAAAACCATGTCAGATTTTTCAGAATCGTTCATTGAATGATCAGTTTTTGGATCAACCATTTTCTTAAAAATACTTCCTGTAATCAAATTTTTTAAAGAATCAGGAAAACCAGATATTGCTTCTTTTATACCTTTTTCTAAAGCATATTGAGCTTCATAATCAACTACATTATAGGTTTCTGAACGATCACTTTTATAACCTTTGTGATTGTGTTCTACAAATTCATAAGGAATATTTATATATGATTTTATTTCTTTTATATTAGTTGGTTTTTTACCACCTAAAAGTGATAAACAATTATATAGCATATCCATTTTTACAGGATCTTTTGTTAAAACCACTTCAAGCATATTTTCATTAACTGTTACTTCAGATTTAACTTTTTCTAACCAAGGTTGTTTTCCATCAGAATCTTTTTTATATCTGGCAAGTATCATTTCATGTGATGATTTTGGCTCTTTCCTTACACTCATTGCTCTTGCTTCATAAAAAGCAAAACCATTCATCATTGCTTTTTGACCAAAAGAAATGCTTAGGTAAACACTACCCATAGTAAAAACAGCAAGCAATGGAAAAACCATAGCAAACTCGATGAGTGCATTTCCTTTTTTTCTTTTTATTTTCATTTTTATTTAAATCTTTATATTACATCTAAATTATACTATATTATAGTTACTATTGCTAAAAATCAAAAATTAATTAAATCTAATTTTATGCTGGTAAAAAAACTCTACAGTTTGTATATCCTCTAAGATTTGTAAGTTGATTTGTTATATGATCACTTGCTTCTTTTCCATTTCCTAATGCAACTGATATATGACCATGAGGGCTATCTTTTGTTTTTCCCCAAACAACAACTGCACCTGCAGGAAGTTTTGGTAGTTCCGATGATTTAATTTTTACTTCTTTAAATTTTTTATTACTTGCTAATTGAGGTGCTGCCATATATGCAGAATTTCCATAAACAATTCCACCAAAAACTCTATCCATTGCGGTTGCAACACCAGCATAACACATACCAAAAGTTCCTCTTGCTCTTGCGACTTTTTCAGCAGCCTTAGCAAGTAATTTAGCAGAATAAGAACTTGAAACAGGAACACTTTCAGCTTTATTCATGGATTCTAAAGTTGTTTTTCCTAATTGACCAGTTGGTTCAACGTTATGATCTTTTTGGAATTTTTTTAAAGCATTTTCAGTAGAAATATCAAAGGTATTTGTTCTGGTTACTTTATATCCTAATTTTGTTAATTTATCTTGTAAAATACCAACAGAAGTTCCTTTATCACCTAATTGAATAACTGCTATACCATCTTTTATTGTTTCTAATGATGGAGAGGTATTTCTTCCTATAGATGCTTTATCAATATTTAAATCAAATTTTTCAGATGAAAAATTAAATATAGGATCAAAAGGAAGAGTAGTAAATAAAGACATAGGAGAAATTAATCCACCTAAATATGAACTAATAGAAGTAAAATCATTTTTTGCTAATGTTTCAGCTTTATTAAATATATCTTTAACAGATATATCTGCTACAGACATATTTGATACTTCAGGAATTGAAGAAGAATTTTTATTTTCAAAAAGATTTGGTAGCATAAAAGAATTAAAGTTTGAGTTTATAGAATCTGCCATTTTTAATTCACCAAAAAATTTAATAATTAGATCTTTAATATATGAAAAAAAAATAAAATATTGCTAATATTACTCTAATTTTAAACAATCCTTAAACTTTTTAGAATTCCATAAAAAATAATTTACATAACTTAATGCTATTTTTCTAGGCAGTTTGGTTTAAGTTTTGGATATAATATATTTATATTCAAAAATTTTTCATCCAATAGTTTTATTCACAGCTATCTTTTTATGTTAAGGAAAAATAGTTTTTTTTAAGTAATCTAGATATAAGTTTGCATTAATAACATTTTTATCTTTTCAATTCTTACTACTTACTCTTGAAACCATATTAAATTTTTTTGACAATAAGCAATAAATTAAATTACACTTAAAATAAATAGGTAAAATTTCTTAGTATTTTATAAAAATAATATGATAAATAACGAAATAGAAGCATCAAAAGCAATAGACTTAATATCTAAAAGTATTTTTATAGATGTTAGAGAAAAAGATGAATTAGATAATGGATATATTTTCTCATCAATACATATACCTAGAGGTATTTTAGAATTTGAAATAGAAAAAATTGTTCCTGATAAAAATACTGATATTATTCTTTATTGTTCTGTAGGAAAAAGATCTGCATTAGCATTAAAAACATTAACTGAAATGGGATATACAAACGTTTTTTCATTAAAAAATGGTTTAGAAAAATGGAATGAATTAAATTATCAACTAATTATACCTAAAAGTATTTTTACCAAAGAACAATTAGTTAGATATAGTAAGCAGATAATATTGCCTGAAGTAGGAAAAGAAGGTCAAAAAAAATTACTTAATGCCAAGGTTTTAATAGTTGGTGCTGGTGGATTAGGTTCTCCTATTAGTTATTATTTAGTATCTGCTGGAGTTGGAACAATAGGTTTAGTTGATTCAGATGTAGTTTCTTTAAGTAATTTACAAAGACAAATTTTATATACAACTGAAGAAATTGGAGTTTCAAAAGTAAAATCGGCAAAAGAACGATTAAATAAAATAAATCCTGATGTAAATATAATTACTTATAACGAAATGCTAAAGGAAGAAAATGCTATAAAAATTATAGAAAAATATGATTTTGTTATTGATGCTTCAGATAATTTTGCAACCAAATATCTTATAAATGATGCTTGTTATTTTTTGAATAAACCAACTATTTATGGAAGTATTTTTAAATTTGAGGGTCAATTAAGTGTTTTTAATAATGATAAAAACGCTCCTTGCTATAGATGTGTATTTCCACACCCACCATCTGAAAAAGAAAGCCCTAATTGTTCAGAAATTGGAGTTATGGGTGTTTTAGCAGGGGTTATTGGAACACTTCAAGCAACTGAAGCGATAAAACTTATTATAAATAAAGGTGAAATTTTATCTGGGCGTTTATTGATGTATGATTCTTTTTTTACTAAATTTTCTACATTAAAAATTAAAAAAAATATTAATTGTTTATTGTGTGGAAATGAACCTAAAATACTAAAATTAGAAAATTATAAAAATTTTTGTAAGTTAGTTAAAAAAAATTGATTTCTATCAATTAGTTATATGAGTATAATCATATTAGGTTAAATTTTAATCCTATAAAATTAGTTAGGAGTCATAATTAAGTATATATTATGTACCTATAGTTAATTTAAAAGGTGTTGTATTATGATAATAAAAAGTAAAATTTCTAAAAAAAAGGATTTTACTACAAAGAATAAAACTTGGTTTAAAGGAAAAACCATGCTTTTAAGTTCTGTTTTAGTTATTCTTAATTCTTATTCAGTTTTAGCTGAAGAAAAAAAAGATGATTTTAAGTTTTCAGGTCAATTACAAACAAGATTTGAACTAGATGAAAGAGATTTTAATTCAACAACTAGCCCTTATTTCCCTCTAAGTTTAAAAACAATGGTAGGTTTTGAAAAAACAGTTTTTGATAAGGTTAAGTTTTTTGCTCAGGTAAGAGATTCAAGAATGTTTGGAGAAGAATTAAACCCTACAGCAAATTTTAAAAATTTAGATTTGCATCAAGGATATGTAAATATTAAAGATATTTTTGATACTAAATTATCTTTTCAAGCTGGAAGATTTGAATTGAGTTATGGAACTCAAAGATTTATAGGAGCTGCTGCTTGGAGTTATATAGGAAGATCTTTTGATGGTGCTAAAATAAATTATGCCAATAAAGATTTATTTAATTTAAATATTGATTTATTTAATGTAATTCTTGCCT
>JBBTGK010000035.1:0-13865 GCA_038060635.1 Cyanobacteriota bacterium
TTTTCTTTTTTTTGCCTCTCGGGCAGCAATTAAAGTATCAGCAGTTTCACCAGATTGACTAATTCCAATAACTAATGTTTTTTCATCAGAAAAAGGTTCTCTATATCTATATTCAGAAGCATAATCTACATCTACTGGTATTTTAGCCAATTTTTCAATATAGTATTTTGCAACTAAACCAGCATAATATGATGTTCCACAAGCTAATATAGTTATTCTATTAAAAGATTTTATTTCAGCAACATCTAAACCAATTTCATCAAGGTAAATTTTACCTTCTGTTTCAGATATTCTACCTGTCATAGAATGAGCCATAGAAGAAGGTTGTTCATGTATTTCTTTTAACATAAAATGTTCATAACCACCTTTTTCTGCGGCTGTTATATTCCATTCTATTTTAGAAACTTTTTTTTCTATTTTATCGCCATCTAAATTATAAAATTCAGCTTTTTCTTTACTAAGTACAACTAATTCACCATCTTCTAAATACACAATGTTTCTGGTGTGATTTAATATAGCAGGAACATCAGAGGCTACAAAGTTTTCATTTTCACCCAACGCAACAATCAAAGGACTAGCTGTTTTTGCAGCAACTAATAAATTTGGATGATCTGCATGAATAACTACAATTGCATAAGCACCACGAACTCTTTGTAATGATTTTTGAACAGCTTCATATAAATCTCCTGAATAATTATCATTAATTAGATGTGCCAAAACTTCTGTATCTGTTTCAGATTTAAATTCGTATTTTTTTGCAAGTTCTTCTTTTATTTCAATATAATTTTCAATAATACCATTATGAATTACAACCAATTTCCCACTTTCATCGCTATGAGGATGAGCATTATAAATAGTTGGCTTACCATGTGTTGCCCATCTGGTATGACCGATTCCTGTTGAACCTTTTATTGGATGAAGTAAAAGTTCTTTTTCAAGATTTTTTAGCTTACCAACTTCTCTTCTTATTTCTAATGAACCTTTTTCAGGGATTACAGCAATTCCAGCCGAATCATAGCCTCTATACTCTAATCTTTTTAATCCTTCTATTATTATTTCTGTAGAATCCTGAAATCCTACATAGCCAATTATTCCACACATAAAATAAACCAAAAACTAAATATTATAATAAATAAACATATAAACCTACAATCAGAAATTAAATCCAATGTTTCTTTATAAGAGGAATACTTTTAAAGCATTCCCTGCACAAACATTCTTACAAACATTACAAATCTCTGTTCCTTATTTTAGACATTGCAGTGCAACGTCTCTACTAAAAAAAACAAACCCTCCAAAATTAATGAAGGGTTTATCTTTAAAAACAATATCTATCTTAAAACCTTTGTCATTGCATCGATTACTTTCTCTTCTTGAAAAGGTTTAACAATAAAATCTTTTGCTCCAGATTGTATTGCATCTAAAACCATTGCTTGTTGTCCCATTGCACTACACATAACAACCTTGGCATTAGGATTTATTTTAACAATTTCTCTTACAGCAGTAATTCCATCCATTTCAGGCATTGTTATATCCATTGTAACTATATCAGGCTTTAATTCCTGATATTTTAATACAGCTTCAGCTCCATTTGATGCCTCTCCGATAACCATAAAACCATTTTTTATAAGAATATCTTTGAGCATCATCCTCATAAAAGCTGCATCATCTACAACTAAGACTCTTGCAGTCATATATAAGACTTCCTCCAAAAGTATAAAGTTTTTATACCAAGAATGTTTAGAATACAAATCGAAATCAAAAAGATACTCTAAAAATCGTAGGTAAACTTTACAAATAGCAAAATATACTATTAATAATAACATTCAGTATACTACAACAAATAACTTTGTATATAAAAAAAAAGTTAAACTTTTATTATATAAAAGTAACAATGTAAGAAACAGCATAAATAGTTTCTTACAAAGCTAATATTTAAGACATTTCTTTTAGTAAATTTCTTGCAATTACTAATCTTTGAACCTCAGATGTTCCTTCTCCAATCTCTGTTAACTTTGCATCTCTTAGATATCTTTCAACAGGGAACTCTTTTATGTAACCATATCCACCATATATTTGAATTGCAAGATTTGTTACTCTACTAGAAACTTCAGACGCATAAAGTTTAGCCATCGCACTTTCCTTAGAATAAGGAATTTTATTATCTTTTAACCAAGCACAATGATATAACATTAATCTAGCAGCATGAATTTCTGTAGCCATATTTGCTAAATGATTTTGAATCGATTGAAAACTTGATATTTTGCTATTAAATTGTTCTCTTTCTGTAGAATATTTTAATGCAGAATCAAAAGCAGCTTGTGCAATTCCAAGAGCTAAAGAACCAATACTTATTCTTCCACCATCAAGTGTTTTCAAAGCTTGAATAAAACCTTCGCCTTCTTTTCCTAAAATATTTTCTTTAGGAATTATGCAATCTTCAAAAATAAGTTGAGATGTAGGAGATCCTCTCATACCCATTTTATTTTCAGTTTTACCAAGTTTAAAACCAGGAGTTCCTTTATCAACAATAAAAGCACTTATACCTCTATTTCCTTTACTTTTATCAGTCATAGCCATAATAATAAAAGAATCTGCATATAAAGCATTTGTAATAAAAGTTTTAGCTCCGTTTAGAACATAAAAATCTCCATCAAGTTTAGCGGTAGTTTTTTGACCCGCTGCATCAGATCCTGCACCAGGTTCTGTTAAAGCCCAAGCTCCAATCCATTCTCCTGTTGCCAATTTTGGAAGATATTTTTTCTTTTGTTCTTCATTTCCAAAAAGATAAAAAGGAGTTGTTCCTAAAGAAACATGTGCTGCATAAGATAAACCAGTAGAACCACAAGCTCTTCCAATTTCTTCTACTGATATTGCATAAGACAATGTATCAGAACCAACGCCACCATATTCTTCAGGTACATTAAGTCCAAGAAAACCCATTTCACCAAGTTTTTTGAAATTTTCTAGTGGGAACCAACTTTCTTCATCGACTTTATTTGCCAATGGTTTTATTTCTTTTTCTGCAAAGCTTCTTATAGTTTGTTGTAAAATTAGATGCTCTTCTTTTAACCAAAAACCAAACTTATTATTAGACATTTAATAACCTCAAAAAATATAAACAAATTTTTAGATAAATTAATTTTATCTCAAAAAAAAGATAGTTTAACCAAACCTTAAACTAAATTTACTATTTTTATCTTGGCTCAACAATCTTAAAATCATTATCAATTTTATTCAAAAGTATTAGTTGAAAATTATTTTGCTCTGAATCCGTTTTTATAACGCCTTTTGTTTTACTACTTTTATCAAAAAATGATGAAGATTTAGCTTTTAAGGAATCATTGTAAAAATTTATTGATGATTCGGTGTACCCACCACTTGAGATATAAAATGCTGATTTTATTTTATTAGAAGATTCAAGATTTTCCTCTTTTATTTTTTCTATAAAATCAATAAGTTCAAAATCACTTCCTAATCCAAAATAAGCTACACATAATCCACCATTTCCTAATTTAAAAACTATATCAAAAATATGTTTTTCTAACTGTTCAAAAAAAGTAATTTTTCTAGTTTCTGAGATATTATCCATAATTGTTTTTAGTTCTTTGTACTTATCAGATTTTACAATTTCAAAGAAAAATACTTCAAAAACCCATTCTGGAAATTTATAATAAACTGAATTAAGAATATTTTTATTGGCAGAAAAATAAAAATTTAAATTATGCTCATTTTCTCTTACCAAATTCTTTTTAACTTCAATAATATTTCTATCTGTTGATGAAATTACATTATTTAAAATATTTTCCATAGTTAATTCATTAGTTCTTTTATATCTAAGGTTAATTTCGGTATTTTCCCATATACTTGAAGCACAAAAATCAGAAATTCTTATTACAGATTCATAGCATGATATATTTTTTGCATGTATAAGTATTGATGAACCCAATGTTATTATATTTGTTTTTCCTGTATCTGGACAAACCTGAAGAGCAAATTTTCTTACTCCATTCAAATATGAAAAATAATAATTGTATTCTTTATGTTTAACAATTTGTTCTATTTTAGAAATATAATTTTTCATATTTTCAAAATATTTAACAGAAACCTCTTTTTCTAAAAAAGTTAGATTTTTATATTTACCAGCATATTTATCTTTATATTCTAAAACTTCCATTCTTTTACTTGTGGCAATGAACATTATAGTAGGATATTTTTCAATATATTCTTCGATGTATTGCTGAAAATGTAAATCATAAAAAACTATATTAAAATTTTCATTTTCGATAAAATCTTTAAGTTCATATTCATCTATTATATTTTTATATTCATATTTATTTTTTAAATATGAATCAGTTAAAAGAGACATCAATAAATCTTTATCTAGGTTTAATATTCTTATTTTCTTTGTATCAGAATAAAATTTTATAAAACCTGTAAAACTTTCTTTTTTATCAAAAAAATCTTTAAATTCTGGCAAAGAAGGAAACGAATCATAATTATCAGAAGGAGAAATTATATTATGAATTAAAACAGCTAATTCTTCATTTCTTTTAGAGCAACTTCTTAATTCTGTTTCATTAGAAGCTTGAATTATGTTTTTTAAAGTTTCTTTGTAAGAAAATTCAGCTTTTGAATAATTTAAACACATTAAAGGTAAGCTTTTATATAGAGGCATATAATATTTATTGTCAGAAATAGCTAAACCACTAATTCCATCATTAAAACGAGTTTGAACATCTTCAAAAGAATCCATTGTGGTTATTAAAAAATCTTTAGTAACATCATTTAACCAAGAAAAAGTTTTTATTTCATCATTTTTATTTGATTTTATTTCATCTTCAATTTTTAATCTTTGTTTTACAACTATTTCGGTAGAACTTTTTTCTATTACTTTTTCTTCTGTGGTTTGATTTTCAAAAATATTATAAATTCCTTCATTATTTTTATAAACGTCTGAATATTCTTCTGAAAACCAATTAATAAATTCTTGATAAAATTCTTTTATTGAAGAATATCTTTTAGATTTATCTTTTTCCATAGATTTAAGAATAATAGCTTCTAATTTACTTGAAATATCTAAATTATATAAACTAGGTAAGGTAGGTTCTTCTTTTATTATATTATCACCAATTTCTTTTATACCTAAACTTAAATCTGTATTATAAGGTTTTTTACCAGTAAAAACTTCATATAAAATAACCCCTAATGTATAAATATCAGATCTTTGATCTATTTCTTCATTTCTTATTTGTTCAGGAGTAAAATATTGAATTTGATAAAAAGTAGGATAACTATTTTTTAATAAGGGATAGTTTATGTAGTTTATTAATTTAACTTTTCCATTATCTATTACTATATTTGAAGGACTTAAAAACCCATGAAAAATCCTTTTTTCATGTAAAAAAGAAATAGTATCAAAAACTTCTGAAAAAATCTTAAAAATCATAGACATAGGTATTTCATATTTCCTATTGGCTAATAGTGCATATAAACTTTTACCTTCTATAAAATTTCTTATAATACAATATTTATAATTTTCATCTTCATATTTATAAAATTTTATTAGATTTGGATGATCTATAGAACTCATAGATAAAATATCAGATTGAAAAACATTAATTAAATCAGGTTCTTCATCAAAATCAAAAAAATGAAGAGCCATTTTTTCACCCGAAATTTTATCAAAAGCAAGATAGACTTTGCTAACCTGATCTTCAGATATTTTTTTACCTATTTCGTATTTTTCTACAGATGGTTTTTCATCAAAATTCATTTATTAAAAATCTCTCTATAAAATTTATTTTATCCAACATAAAATACTTCAAAAAACTATAATTTTTTATATTCTATAAACAAAACTACTATATACAATATTTTAACCTGAAAAATTTAATTTAATGTAAAATACTTCACAAAAAAAAGGTTAAATTTTTTAATTTATTTTATTTTCATTCAAAATTTTAACTTTAAATTGTTTCAAATCACTGCAATATTTGATTTTTTTGATTATAATTTACTATGTATATGATCTTATAATATTTTTTATATTCGATTATAGTATTTTGTTTTTTTAAGAGCAAAAAAATGAGTTTTGATGTATTAATAATAACAAATGCACCGGGTGAATTGTCATCTTGGGTTAAACCTTTTGTTTCAAAATTAAGAGAAACCCTTCCCGAAGCAAGAATAATAATATCACTTGTTCCATGCCCTTATTCAAGTGGAGAAGAAGAAAAAATAGCTAGTTCAATAGAAGGGGTTTTTCGTGTTATTGATCCAAATTACTCTTCTTTGTATGCAATGACTGGTAAATTACCAAGTGATTTTAAATTTCAAGATAAAGGGATAATTATCCAACTAGGAGGAGATCAATTTTTTTCTGTACTTATGTCTTGGAAATCAAAATTTCCTGTTTTAATCTATACCGAAAAATTAGTTTTATGGCCTGGGTTAGTACATAAATATCTTTTGGTAGATCAAAATACTTATGCAAATTCAAGATTAAAAGGTATTAAAGCAGATAAGCTTTCTGTAGTTGGAAATTTAATGGCAGATGCGTTGAAAATACAAAGTTCACCACAAGAAATAAGAGAACGATTTGGTTTAAAAACAGATAAACCTGTTATATCTTTATTACCAGGTAGTAAACCTTTTAAGGTAAAATATTCAGCTTCATTTATGTTAAAAATAGCAGATTATATTGCACAAAAAAAACCAGAAGCTCAATTTATTATTTCACAATCTCCATATACCCCACTAAATCAATTAGTTAAAGCTGTATCAGATCCAGAATTAATTTCAGTTCTTGATGGTGTTTCGGCAAAATTTGAACGAGGTATCAATGGTAATACACTTATTACAGAAAAAGGAACCGTAATAAATATTGTTTCTCCAGAATTTCAATATGAATCTTATCAAATTTCTGATATAGCAATTACTTTGCCAGGAACAAATACAGCAGAGTTAGCAGTTTTAGGAATACCAATGATAACAATGCTACCTCTAAATAAAATAGAACAAATTCCTTTAGAAGGGTTTTTAGGTTACATTTGTAAAATACCTTTTTTAGGTAAAGTTATTAAAAAATATATTATAAATAAAAGTATTAAAAAACTAAAATTTGTTTCTATCCCAAATCAAAAATTAAATACTATGGTAACACCAGAAATAATAGGAAATATTCACCCTGTTGAAATTGCTAATATTGCAGTTGATATAATAGAAAATCCATATAAAAGAAGAGAAATTTCAATGAATTTAAAAAAATCAATTATACAAAGTGGAGCTTCAAAAAATATTGTTGAACAAGTTGTAAATACTCTCTTAAACAAGTATCCTGATATAGAAATACTAGAGAACATAAATAATCTTCTTGATTGGACTAGGAGAGAATCCGAAGAAAATCAATAGATTTTTTGCTATAAATATACAGAATATGTTTCAGACTAAAGATTAAGGGGATTACAAGAATTAACTACAAATTATTTATTATAAAATGTGCAACTTATCAGTTTAATGTGTCTAAATCTGTAGTTTAAATTCTTAGTATTTTTCGGTAGAATTAAATAAAATTAGTATTATTAGAAAAATGTAATAAGACAACAATAAAACTTGAAAGAACTACGCAAAAAACACACGCTATTTTATTCATTTGTAACACCTATATTTTTATAACATTATCCATACTAGACATTTTATCATAGATATTTATTATTTCTTCGCTAGATTGTGCATTAATCTCAAAATTTACACTCAAATATTTACCTGTTTTTGATTCTCTAAATGATAGATCATAGCCAGTCAAAATATTTATGATTTCTTCTTTTTGTTCTAATTTTATTATGAACTTAAATGGATACATTGATGGCCAAACATAACTTTCATCTAAAACTTCTCTAAATCTTTCTATACTAGTCATAAAAAACCTTTAACATTTATTTCCTAATTAAAATAATATCTAAAAAGAGAGATTATAAAAAGAGGTTTAATATTAAGTTTTTATTAGTTGAAAAAAAATCAACTTTTTTTAAACTAATAAATAAGCTGAAAGTATTTATTTTAATGAATTTAAGGGTATTTATAAAATCAATGGTAATTTTAGACAAAAAAAATTAGAAGGGGTAAAACCCTTCCAAAGAAAGGAGACAAATATATTCTAACACAAACTATAAAAATAGCAATATATTAAAAAAAATAAATAAGTTAAGCTAACTATTAAATTTAATAAGTTGTTATATTTTTTTTATATTTCTATAAATTAAAGCTCTAATTTTAAATTACAATGTTTTTTTATTTACACTTTGTGAGTCTAAATACAAACATTTTTTATATTTAAATGATATAAATTCTTTAATGTTAAAATTTTTTTTCTCTTTATTAATATCTACTTTAACCGTTTTATCGGTTCTTGCTTCTGTATATTCAGAAAACAAAGTATCTTCTAAAGAAATAAAATGGGATAAAATTTATGATGGCATATCTTTTATGGAAAGAGATTACGGAAAATGGTTCAAAAAAGGTAAATTATATGCTATTAAACTTTCAAAACCTCGTAAAATAAAATTTCTAAAAAATACTAAAGATCATACAAGTTTAGATGAATTAGAAAAAAAATATAAATCACTAATTATTATAAATGGTAGTTATTTTGATGAAAAATATAAACCTGTTGGATTATTAAAAATTGACGATAAAATAATAAAAGATAAAAATGATTTAGGATCTAGTGGAATATTAGCAATAAAAGATTCTGAAGTTAATATTTTTAATAAAAAAGAGTATGCAAAATATAAAAATTTCCCAAATCTTATGCAAAATGGTCCATTATTAGTTGAAGAAAATGGAAAACAAGGTATTTATTCAGATGATCATGAATATACATCAAGAACTACTATAGGAATTACAAAAAAAGATGAAATTTTAATAGTTATCGCAGATAGAGCTGCATCTCCTTCATTATGGGAAATATCTCAACTACTTTCAAAAAATGAAAATGAAGGTGGTTTTAATTGTAGAAAAGTAATAAATTTAGATGGTGGTTCTTCAACTGGATTAAGAATTAATTTACCAAATAAAAAATTGGTGGTTGAAGAAAATGATTTTATTAATAATGCGATAGGTGTTTTTTAATAGTAAAAAGTAAAAAGTAATGAGTAACAAGATAAAACTATCTATTCTTATCTGATCACTTCTCACTTTTCACTTTTTACTTCCTATTGTATTTCCTCTATTTCTATATCTCTTGGAGTTGCTGAAGGAACAGGAATATTTTTTTGTAAGGTTGGCTCAGTATTTTTATTTATAGATGGTGGTAATGGATATAACCCATCTGAAAGAATTTGAGGTTTTGGTATTTCTATTGTTTGAGATTGAGGCAAAGAAACCTCTATTTTACTTTGATTATTAGGTAAAATACCAGATGGCAGTTTTTCTTCTGGCAAAGTTGTTGATGTATTTAAATTTAGATCTATTTTTTTTCTTATTCCTTCTTTAGAAATAACAACAAAATCTTTTCCATTACCTTCAAATTTTTCTATATTATTATCTATAGCTCCATTTCTATCAAAATCAAATCCATATTCCAATTTTATTATGTTTCCTGTTTCTTCATCTATGTTAGCTCTTAATAAAAGAAACAATTTATCAGTTTTTACATTAGGAATTATGATTGGGGCATTAAAGCCAGAGTTTTGAAAATAAAGGTTAACAGATAGTTTATGCTTACCAGAAGCTAAACCTGGAATTTCTACTTTAAATTCATTAATTACCAGCTTATTTATAGGATAATCAACATCATCAATAAGAACACTTTTTATTGCTTTCGAGCCTATAGAGATAATTTCACCATTATTTCTTTTTTGCTCTACTAATATTTCTAAAATAGGATTTTTTTCTTTTACAGTGCTTGATATTACAGTATCAATTTTGGAAGTACTTAAATTTTGATATATACAACCCTGAGTTGAAAACAAAACTAATATTGATAAAGCAAATAAACTTTTTTTCATTTTTCCTCGACAGGATGTCATTTTTAATAAAGATTTTCTGTCTTTTTTAATACTCTAAGATAAAAAATACTAAAAACAGATAATATCAATAAAATTATAACAGAATACGAACTTGCTTGAGCATATTCTCCTCTTACAAAAAAGGCTTTAAATGAGAAAGTTGCTAAAATATCAGTATGAGGATTATCTTGTGTAACAAGGTAGATAATATTAAACATATTAAAAGTCCAAATTGCACCTAAAAGAGTTGAAGTTAAAGAAACAGGTGTTAATAAAGGTAATGTTACATTTCTAAATTGTTGGAGTTTACTAGCTCCATCAACTGTAGCGGCTTCATAAAGTTCAATTGGTATATTTTGAAGTCCTCCTAACAATGTAACCATCATAAAAGGAAAGCCTAACCATATATTTGTAACAACAACTGCAAACATTGCCCAAGTTGGATCTGATAGCCAAGATATTGCAGGTAAATGAACTAATTTAAGAATTTCATTAAAAAGACCATAATCTGCATTAAACATCCATCTCCAAGAAAAAGCTGAAATATATGTAGGAACAGCCCACGGAATCATTAGCATCATACGATAAGCATCACGTCCAAATAAAGGTTTATTTATTAATAATGCTAATCCTAAACCTATTGAAAAATGAAATATGACATTAAAAAATGTCCATACAAAAGTTTGACCTAAAACTTGCCAAAAAGTAGGGGTTGTAAGTGTTGTTTTATAGTTATCTAACCCAACAAACGCAAAAGTAGAAGGTTTCTCTTCTATTTTAAATTTTATCTCCCCATTTGTTTCTTTATAAGGTATTTTATATTCTATTTTATTAGAGTTCTTTTGGCTTATATTAGTAAAACTATAACCAACACCCATAAATAAAGGAACATAAACAAGGATTACCATAGCAGTTATGCTTGGTAATATAAAAAGATAAGGTGTAAACCATTTTGTTTTCATTAATCTTTTCCTATTCTATCTATTAAAAGTTTTTTCCATGCTACTGCTATTTCATCAAGTGAGTCTTTTGGAGTTTTTTCTTGAATTAGGGCTGATTGATATGGTTGTTTCATATCAACAAATAAAGCACCACCTTCAGGTAAAACAGGTCGATTGGTAGCAGCTTCTAAAACAAATTTAAAATCTGTTATTAAATGATTATTTTTTACAGAAGGAATCTCATAAGAAGAAATTCTGGTTGGTAAAAGATTATTTTTTAATGCAAATTTTGCTTGATTTTCTGGTTTAGAAAGATAATTTATAAGATCCCAACTTTCTTGTAAATACTTAGTATTTGAAGCTATAACATAGTTATGTCCACCAACAGGAGATGCAAAACCACTTTTCCCAGCAGGTATTCTGGTTATTCCTAAATTATTTGGATCTTTGAATTCATCTCCACTTAAAACATCGGCTGTTGACCATGGGCCATTTACAATCATTGCATATTTACCAGATTTAAAACCAGTTTGTTGATTATCATAATCATTTGCAAAATCAACTGTTTCTGGCATTATTTTATATTTTTTTCTTAAATCAATCATAAAATTTAGTGCATCAATAGAACCTTGATTATTTATAAGAATTTTCATATCATCTGATACCATTCCGCCACCAAAACTCCATAAAAAAGGTAAAAACCAATAAGGATCTCCTCTATAGAAAAAAGCATATTTATTTTTGCTTTCATCTGTAAGTTTTTTTCCTGTATCTATCAATTCATCAGAAGTTTTAGGTACTTGTAAATTAGCTGAACTAAAAATCTTTTTATTATATAAAAGGGCTAAACAGTCTGTTACTTGAGGAACACCCCAATAATGATTATCGTAATAATTATATTTTAATGGTGCTTTTAAAAAATCTTTTCTGTAATCTTCTGTCATATACATATCTAATGCCATGAGATACCCTAAAGAAGCAAATTCTGCTGTCCAAGAAATCTCTGCCCTAAAAATATCAGGAGCATCTTTTGCTTGTGCAACTGTTTTATATTTATTTTCTGCGTCAGAAAAAGGTACAGCTTGAAGAGAAACAATTATATTAGGATTTTTTTTCTCATATTCAGAAATCATTTCCTTTAATGTATCTGTCTCTACATTGTTATGTGTATGCCAAAAAGTAATAGTTTTTTTTCCATTATCAAGTTTTGAATCACCAGTACATGAAAAAATCAAAACTGATAATAGAGGTATTGAAATTTTTTTCAAATTAGAAAAATTTATCTTTAATTTTTTTTTCAATTTTTTCATGAAACCTTTTTATATAAAAAAAATGTAGATACTATAAAATATGTTAATTCATTTTAACTCAAAAAGTACTTAAAACAAATCATTTTTTTGATTTTAATAAAATTATTTTTATATCAAAAATCTATATTACTAATTTTACGAAGGATTAAGAATTAATTGATAGAGATTTTAGTAGTAAATTTACTGAATCAAATACTTGAAATTTTATTTATACGATTATTATTAAGTTTAGATAAAATTTATAAAAAAAATATATTGTATTTTTTATTACAAAGTGATAGAATAAAATTACATTATTACAGTTTACAAAGAAGTGATTTATTCATAAGTCATTATTTTCTATGCATATTTGGGGATATAAATTTAGAGTAAAAAATGAGATATTTAAATATAATTTTAGGTAATAGATTGCCCCAACAGCCAACAGCCAACAGCCAAGCTTAATTATAGAAAACCAATTTTTTTTGTCAATAAAAAATCAATATACGTTATTCAAAATTTTTTTGGATTCAATTTTTCATGTTTTAAATCATCAAATCATATTTTCAAATTTTTATTTATTTTTAAGGAGAGTCAATTAATGAAAAAAAGTTCATTATTATTATTTACTTTTTTGGGTAATATAATAAAAGAAAGTGATAAGAAAAGATTAGGAGGTATTATAAAATGAATAAAAAAATAATACGAAAAATCTTTTTAGGATTGTTTGCTTCATTGGCAATAATACAAGCCTGTCAAATGTCAAATATTGATAAAAACAATTTAGGTAAAACAGATAAAAAAGTTGAGTTTGTTGATATAAAAGATGGTAAACCACATATTTTTAATATAAAAGCCTCAAATATTAGCACATCAAATCTTATTACTATTAAAAGTGTTGATAATAAAAATATATTTTCAACAAAAGCAACTCAAACAGGAGGAGGAAATTCAGGTATTGGTGCAGTAGGAGTTCCAATTGGTTGGAGTTTTACACCGACAGGAAGTGCAACAGCAGTATATAACCCAGATGCTAAAAGTTTTGAATTATCATTTTCTCTTACACAAACTCAAAATTATTCAACTTCTGGTAGATATTGGGACGCACCAAATCAAGTTTATGTACCTGTAACAATGGCTCAAAGCCGTACTTTTTCGATGAGTGGTAAAATTAATCTTTCAGGAACTGATAGTACTCAACCTTATACAGGAACAGGAAGTGTACAAGTTAATTATAATTATGATGGTCAACACGTTAATGGTTATGATGCTCTTTGTTCAATTACAGAAACGGCTTCATTACCTGTTACTGTTAATGCCTCTGTTAATTTTATTGTTCCTTTTTCCAAAGCTACTATTTCTTTGAATTTTACTGGACAAGGTGGTTCTTATCATTATGAGGCAAATTGTGGCTCTTATAGTGGTACACATGATGTTTCGGCTTATTCTTCTGGGTCTGCTATTTTTGATACTGATCTTACTCCAGAGCCAACACCAACACCTGTTCAAACTCCTGTACCTACTCCATTGCCAACTCCAGTTCCTACTCCTACTCCAGAATCTTGTGGTTGTAATGCTCCAGCTTTTTCTACTCAGGGTTTTAAAATAAAAGGTGTTGGAGATTG
>JBBTGK010000036.1:0-13609 GCA_038060635.1 Cyanobacteriota bacterium
TAATAATTTAATATTAACTAAGGGAATAGAGGGAATTGTAGTATTTCCAGTAAGGGTAAATCCTTATAAACTTAAAGTTTCTTGATTAACACTCATTGTTTTTCATTACTTTTTGATACTATGTCAGAAGAAGATATTAAACTTACATTTCATGATGGTATTTTAAGTATAAGTGGCGAAAAAACTGAAGAAAAAGAGGAAAAGAATAAAAATACATATTATAAAGAATCTTTTTATGGCAGTTTTTCAAGAAGTATTCCTCTTGAAAATGTAGATTGGGAGAAAGTTTTAGCTAAATATAAACATGATGCTTTAACAATAACTTTACCTAAACTAGAAACAGTAAAAAGTAATAAAGTAAAAATTAAAATAGAATCATAAAAGATATATTTAAATAAATTCTAGAATCTTAAACGCTTGTATATTATAGATTTAAAGCTATATTTGTACAAGTTTTTTTAATTAGGATAATGAAAGAATTATTTTATAAAATAAAAACTTTTTCTTTCCCTGTATATTTACCATCTAAAAGACAAAAATTTTCATTTCTATCAACTATTTTAACTTCTTTTTTTATTTTTTTATTATTTTCATCAAAATAAATATACTTCTTATTATTTTCTTCTATAACAGAATCGATAGGAACATAAATACCTTGTTTTTTATTAGAAATAATATTTAAATCTATATTCATATTGTTTTTAAGATCTTCTGTTGCATTATCTACAATAACTTCAACATCAAAATATTTTAACCCTTCTGATTTTCTATTATCTTTGTATTTAGCTAATTTTGAAATATTATTTATTTTACCTTTTAAAATATTATTTTTGGTACCAAATAAAATTATTTCAGCTTCTTGGTCTTTTTTAACATCAGATATTTCAATTTCATTAACTTTTACATCTATTTTTATCTTTTCTGTTTGAGCAACTGTTAAAAAAGAAAAACCACTCCAAACTTCCATTCCTACATAAGGTTTTACCCAACCCCAAATTTTTGGATAAATAATAATTCCATCTATAGGAGAATAAATATTTGCCATATTTACTTTTTTTTGAAATTTCTGAAACCTTTTTTGAAACTGTTTAGATCTAAAAGTACTATTTCTATTTTTAGTTTTTAAAAGAGATTCATCAGCTTTCCTTTCTATTTTACCTATTTCAAAATCTAATTTACTTTGTTCTTTTAAAAGTTGACCTTTATTAATTTCAAAAATATTATAATCAGCTTCATTTTGTATTTTTGAAATTTTTGATTTTTCAAGGTTTATTTTATGTGTTTTATCTGTTAAATTTACATTATCATATTCTTGTTTTGGTAAATACCCTCTTTCAAAAAGAATTTTTTTCTTTTCTAAATCATTATCTTCAATTTTAATTTCATTATTTTTAATTTCACTAATTATTTTTTCTTGAACATCTTCTTTAGTACTTTTCTTTACTAATTCATAATCAATAGATTTTGTTTTAAAATTATTTTTTTTATTTTCCAAATTTGAATTTAATACAAAAATCTCATTTGGTTGCTTTACTCTTTGTTTCTCTGCCTCTGCTTTTGTATTATCCATTCTTTCTTCTATTCCAGAAGATTCATTTATAAGCTCTCTTACATTTATTTTTGCAATTAAATCACCTTTTTTTACTTTACTTCCTTCTGGTGCTAGTTTTTCTAAAGTTCCAAAAAGTTCCATAGGAGTAATGATATTTTCACTAACTATAGGTGAAATAATACCTTTTGCTTTTATTTCTTTTCTAAAAAAACCCTTAGTAACAGATATTGAGGTTAATTTCTCTTCTTTTTTTTCTGAATTAGAGCAAGAGAAAAAAATAGATGAAATAAATATACTCAAAAAAAACTTATTTATAATTCTTATAAACAAAAAATAGCCCCCTTATAATTAATGGTTTACTGATTAGGATTAGGATAATTTCTTAAAAGTTCATCAGTTACGCCATCATTTTCAATTAATTTTTTATAAACATCGACTGCTGGAGTAGGTATTCTTTTCATATCAGGATCTGTTTTTGCATTTACAGTATAAAGACCAAAACGAGGTGTAAAACTACCCCACTCATAATTATCTGTAATTGACCAATGAAAATAACCTAGAACATTTGCACCATCTTTAATAGCTCTCTTCATATGTTTTATATGTTGAACCATACTTGCTTCTCTTGTCCAATTATCTTTTCTTGGTTTATCATTTTCAAAAGCCATTCCATTTTCTGCAATAAGAATTGGTTTTTTGTATCGTCTATGATAATCCATTATTGCATCATAAATACCTTCAGGATACAACTCTAATAACCAAGGTTTTGGAAGATTAGATACTTGAGTTAAATTTCTGAATCTATAATAATAATCAAAAGCAACATAATCAAATTTCTTTAACCATTTTACTTGAGAATCCATAGAAGCTTTAACTTCATCTTGATTTAATGGAACATCTGCTTTATTAGATTCTTTTATATTTTTCTTTAATTTATCAGCTCTTATTTCTTTATCTAAAGTAGTTGCTATATTTTTAAAATCTGGAGAACTTGTATCATTAACAATCTTTGGATCTACAGAGGTTTTTCCATTTTCCAAAGAAGAATAAAACCAATCTGTATCCATAATATTTTTATCATCTAATTTTGTAGAAGGAGCTGATAATGCAGAAACATTATTTGGATCAGAAACTGGACCAAAAGGTTTTGGTAAAATATAAAAAACATTAGATGAAACCATTGCGTCTGGTTGTATTCCATGTATTAGATCATAAGCGATAGAATGAGCTTTTAATAAATTCCATCCAGCTTTTACTAAAGAAACAGGATTCTTTTTACCTGGTGGCATTATACCAATAAGATATGAAGATGGAATCCAAATATTAGGTTCATTGAAAGTAATCCAGTATTTAACATCTGATTTAAATTCTTTTACTACAATTTCGGTATATTTCAAAAAATAATCAATAAATTTTGAATCTTCAATTCCTTTTTTATTTGTTTCATCTAAAACCCATTGAGGATAATTAAAATGAACTAAAGTTACTAAAGGAGTCATATTTCTATCTTTTAATGCTTTTAAGATATTTTTATAGTACAAAATAGCAGATTGGTCTATAACACCTTTTTTAGGTTCTATTCTACTCCATTCAATACTAAGTCTAAATGAATTACAACCCATATCTTTTGCAAGTTGAATATCTTCTTCATATTTATGAAAAAAATCAGCCCCTTTTGGATTATGATCAAGAGTTTTACCAGCTAAATCCCAATAATGCCAGATACTATCATTATCATAACCTTCAGATTGATGACCAGCTGTAGAAACTCCCCACATGAAAGGGTTTTGTCCTTCACTTTGTATTTTTAACTGATCATTATCTATATTACTTGTTGATTTTATTGAGTTACAAGAAGTCATGAAAGTAAAAAAAGCCAACGAGGACAATAAAAATTTATTTATCTTTTGCATAATCTTATCTGTAATTACTATTATACGTTTTATTAATTATAACCTATATTAGAATTTTTTTTTAATTATTTAAATATAAAAAATGACTTATATAAAAAAATTGATATATAATTAGCTCATAAATATATTTTTGATTTATTTAAATTAATGTTAGCGATAATTTTCAAAACAGATGAAACAACATTTTCTATTAGCGGTTCTTTTATACAAGAAATAGTAGGAATGATAAAAATTGATTATTTTAAATCCGAGGATAATAAAGTTGATGCTATTATTAATTACAAGGGTAAAAATATTCCAACAATAGATATTTGTAAGCTATTAAATAAAAAAAGAAAAATTTATAATACAGAAAATATTATAATAATAGTTAATTATTATGGTCAAGAAATAGCTATTCTTGCAGATGATGTTTTAGATAAAATAGAAATTGAAACAAATGAAATAAAAGCTTTTGAAACAATAACATCAGAATATTTACCAGCTTTTTTTGATTTTGAAGAAAAAGTTATTCCTTTATTAAATATAAAAAAAATTGCACTTGATATAAAAGAAGATTTAGAAAAAGAAAAAACTTAAATTAAAAAAAAATCACAAATAAATAATAAACTATATAATTATTTTAATGAATGTTATTTTGAATAAAATAGTAATTTATGTGATAATGTTATTTGAATAAAATAGACTGAATTATATAGCATATTATATAAAAAAAGTTTATTTTTTACTCAAAGCAAAGTTAAACAAGCATTTGAATTTTTGAAAAAGCTAGTTTTTATCTAAGAGTTTTAAAATGATTTGAGTAGTTATAATTATAAGACAGCTTAGTGTTTATTGAGGTACAAAATGTTAATTTCCGAAGAAGATGAATTGTTATTAAAAAGAACGGAAGAATTATCAAAACAGATAAATGTTGATCAAGCTGAAAGTTTTTCAGAAGAAAAAGAATTTTTTTCTTTTAGTATAAACAAAATAAAATATGCTATGGAAAAATTTTATATTACAGAGCTTCATCCCTCTGTTTCCCCAAAAAAAGTTCCTTTTACTCCAAATTATATTAGAGGTATAGTTAATATCAGAGGGGAAATACTTTCTGTAATGGATTTGGCTCTATTTTTTGATAAAAAACCTATCGAAAAAAAAGATGACTATCAAATGATAAGAATGAAAAATAATAAAATAGAATTTGGTGTACTTGTTGATACAATAAGTAGTGTTATTTATTTAAAAAATAAAGATATTCTTCCATTTTCAGTTTCCGATAACCAGAATTTTAAGAAATTTGTATTGGGTATTACTACTGAAAATGTCCATATTATAAATGCTAATACTTTTTTCTCAGACCCTAAAATTATTATTGATGAAGTAGTATCTTAACGTATAGGTAAAAAATTATGTCAGGAATGAATTTTGGACAAGATGATGAATCATCTGAAGAAATAAAAAAACTATATGCCCTAGAAGCAGAAGAGCATCTTAATAATATCACAGGAAAATTATTTGACTTAGAGGAAGGAAGAGAAACACTTTTAAATACTTTAACTGAAATATATAGACCAATACATTCTATAAAAGGTGATTCTAATGTTCTTGGTTTTATTGAAATAGGAAATACAGCACATGATTTAGAAACCTATATTCAAACTATAAAATCAAATCCAGATGATTTTAATAAAGAAAAACTAGAAGAACTTTTTTTATATATTGAAAAAATGAGAGGTTTATTAAAAAATTATTTAACTACACCAAATAACAATGATAATACTCATTCAGAATGCTCTAATATAGAAAATACTAATGAATATGAAGGAATGGAAGAAATCAGAGCTATTTATGCAATAGAAGCAAATGAACATATTAATAATATAACTTCTGTTTTATTAGAGCTAGAATCTGAAAAAATTTCTTTAGTAGATGCTATAACTGAAATATATAGATCCGCTCATTCGATAAAAGGAGATTCTAATACTTTAGGTTTTAGAGAAATTGGAGCAGTTGCACATGATTTTGAATCGCTTATGACCAAATTAAAAAATAACACTGAAACCTATAATGATAGCTCTCTTGATTCTATGTTCGATTATATTGAAAAAATAAAAGAACTTTTAAATCAAAATGCTGAAAATGCTAATAATAAGAAAAATAATTTAAATCAAGTTATTGAAGAAAATAAATTTTTTGAAAAAAAAGAAGAATTCCATGAAGATTTGGATGATTCAATGGAAGAAATTAAAGCTATTTATGCAATAGAAGCAAATGAACATATCAATAATATAACTTCTGTTTTATTAGACCTAGAATCTAATAAAATTTCTTTAGTAGATGCGGTTGCAGAAATATATAGAGATGCACACTCAATAAAAGGAGATTCTAATACTTTAGGGTTTAAAAAAATAGGTGCTATTGCACATGATTTTGAATCACTTATGACTAATTTAAAAAATAATCCAGACAGCTATAATGATAACTCTCTTGATGCAATGTTTGATTATATTGAAAAAATAAAAGAGCTTTTAAATCAAAATGCTGAAAATGCTAATAATAAGAAAAAAAATACTTCAAATCAACTTATTGAAGAAAAAGAAGTTTTTCATCCTGAAATGGATGATTCAATGGAAGAAATCAAAGCTATTTATGCAGTGGAAGCAAATGAACATATTAATAATATAACTTCTGTTTTATTAGACCTAGAATCTCAAAAAATTTCTTTAGTAGATGCTATAACTGAAATATACAGAGCCGCACACTCAATAAAAGGAGATTCTAATACTTTAGGTTTTAGAGAAATTGGAGCAGTTGCACATGATTTTGAATCGCTTATGACCAAATTAAAAAATAACCCAGAAACTCATAATGATAGATCTCTTGATTCTATGTTTGAATATGTTGAAAAAATAAAAGAACTTTTAAATCAAAATTCAGTAAATTCTAATAATAAAAAAACTACTCAAGATGAACTTAGCTTGAAAAACAATTCTTTTGAATTGAAAAAAAGAGAAGTTATTGAAGCTGAAGAAGCTGATAAATCTTATGACCTGAATGCTGATGAAATGAAAGATATTATTGATACCTTTATAATAGAAACTGAAGACAATGTAAATAATATAACAAATCAATTATTAGAACTAGAATCTGAAAAAATTTCTTTCACAGATGCAATTTTAGAAGTTTATCGATTAGCTCATTCTATAAAAGGTGATTCTAATGCGGTTGGTTTAAACGATATTTGTGATACTGCACATGATTTTGAAAGTTTAATGAGTAAACTTCAATCAAACCCTGATAAATATGATTCAGTTTCTTTAGATGAAATGTTTAATTATACTGAAAAACTAAAAAATCTTTTATATTCTTATAAAAATGATGGTAAAACAGAAGAAAATTTAGATTCATCAGAAGAACAAGATTTTTCATTCAAAGATGGGTTTGCATCTAAAGATAATTTAGAGCAAAATGATGAAATGGCAGAAATAAAAAGTCTTTATTCTGTTGAAACTTATGACCATATTAATAATATAACAAATTTATTATTAGATTTAGAATCTGGAAATAAAGAGCTAGAATTAGTTTTAACTCAATTATATAGAGCAACTCATTCAATAAAAGGAGACTCTAATGCATTAGGATTTAAAGATATTGGTGATATTGCAGATAAATTTGAATCTTTTGTTGGTGAAATTCAAAAAAATGAAAGTGAATATAATACAAAAGCACTAGATCAAATGTTTTCTTTTGTTGAGCAAATAAGAGAATCCTTAGATCAAAAATTCAGTCTTACTAAATCTGATAAGAAAAAAGAAAACATTACAATTGAAATAAAAGAATCTGTAAAAGAAGACGTTTCAAAAAATTTCCAAAATTTTAGCTACGAAATAAAAACCGAAAATAATATTCCATCTGCAAATGATGATATTCTTGATTTGGTAACTCAAAGAACAACTGTAATAAATAAAAATATCCGTGATTATATAGATATTCAGGAAAAACAAAAAAGAACTCAAAAAGCACTAAAACAAGAAGATGAAACAATAAGAGTTTCTATAAATAAAATTGATAAATTGATTAATTTATCTGGTGAAATGCTTATAAGTAAAATAAGTCAGGATCAACATATAATAGATCTTAAAGACATGATTTCTAATTTTGTAAACCATCTATCATATTATAAAAAGAATATCATGCCTCTTGGAAATGATATGGAAAAAGATAAATATGAACTAGATCCAAAGTTTGCTATTTCACATCTTGAACATATAGAGCAAATTGATCAACAAATGAATTCTTTATTAAAATCAATTAAAAAAGATAACAGTCAATTTTCTTTTCTTGTAGATGAACTTCAATATGACTCAATAAACACAAGGATGCTTCCATCTTCTTTTCTTTTAGAACCAATGAAAATAACTGTTAGAAATACATCAAAAAAATTAAATAAAAAAATTCAATTTAAAGTTGAAGGAGATCAAATAGAAATTGATAGATTTTTAATTGAAAAATTAAAAGATCCATTTGGACACATAATTAGAAATGCTATTGATCATGGTATAGAATCTGCTGAAGAAAGAAGTTCTAGTAATAAAAATGAAATGGCTATACTTTCTATTCATATAAGTATTTCTGGAAATGACGTTGTTTTTGAAGTAAAAGATGATGGAAAAGGATTAGATTATGAAAATATAAAAAATAAAGCTATTAAAGTTGGACTTATAAGTAAAAGTAAAGCAAATACAATGAATGAAGATGAGTTAAAACAACTCATATTTTTACCTGGTTTTTCTACCGCTGAAAAAATAACTGAAATCTCTGGAAGAGGAGTTGGGTTAGATGTTGTAAATTCTATGATTCAAGATCTTGGAGGAAAAATATCTGTACAATCTGAAATAGGAAAAGGAACTACATTTAAACTATCTTTACCTCTTACATTATCAACATTTGAAGCTTTTTTAATAAAAATATTAAATACTCCTTATGTTGTTGCAAAATCAGCCGTTTCAAAAGTTTTAACATTAAAGAATGCAGATATACTAAAAAGAAATGGTGAAGATCAAATAATTGTCGAAGATAAAAATATCAGAGCAATATATCTTTCAGAGTTTATTAGTGCAGGAAGAAGATCTTCTGACAAAGATAAAGAGTATGTTGCACTTATAATAGAATCAGGAATAAATACATTGGCTTTAATTGTAGATGATATTTATGATTCAACTAAAATGTATATAAAAAGTTTAGGTTCTCAATTAAAAAAGGTAAAAAATATATCAGGAGCAACAATTCTTGGTACAGGAGAGCCTGTTCTAATTTTGAATACATTAGATATTATAAAATCAATATTCCAAGAATATAAAGCTGTAAATATATTCGATGAAGATGTTTCTCTTGCTATTAAAGATGCTAAAAAAGCGAAGAGAAAAGTATTAGTTGTAGATGATTCAATTACAACCAGAACATTAGAAAAAAATATCTTAGAATTAGCTGGTTTTGAAGTATTTTTAGCTAAAAATGGTTTAGAAGGAAAAGAAGGTGTTGTAAAATATAACCCTGATCTTATAATAACAGACGTTGAAATGCCAAAAATGAATGGTTTTGAGTTTACAACTTGGATAAAAAAAGAATCAACATACCATAAAACACCTGTTATAATGATTACATCATTAGCTACCGAAGAATTTAAACAAAAAGGAGCTGATGCTGGAGTTGATTCATACATCGTAAAAGGTCAATTTGATCAGAAAAAACTTATTGACACAATTGAACAATTAATTTAGTAAACTAATTATTAAAAATAATATTTTTAGCTTATTAACCTTATTTATATTAATTATTATAAAAGGCACTTGTTATAACTAATGAAATTGGTTTAGAATTTAGTAGTTTATGTTAAGTGTTTTTTTAGAGGGTTCTAAAATGTCTGTTAGAATAATAATATGTGAAGATTCAGGTGTGATTCAAAAATTACTTAAAAATGTATTAGAAAAAGAAAAAGATTTTGAAATAGTTGGAACTGCAACTGATGGAGAAGACGCTTATAATAAAATTGTAAGTTTAAAACCAGATGTAGCTCTTATGGATCATAGAATGCCTAAAATGTTTGGCTTAGAAGTAGCTAAAAAAATTATGAGTACAGAACCTGTTTCTATAATTATGATTACATCAGCAGAACCTTTTGAAACAATAAAAGCTGAAGCTTTAAAAGTTGGCGTTATGTCTGTAATAGAAAAACCTAAGCAACTTGATTTTTCAGCTATTGCTAGAAAATTAATAACAGAAATAAAAGTATTTAGTAAAACTAAACCAGCTAAAAAAACATTCTAAAGTAAATATTTTAGCCACAGATTGCAATAATAACACAGATAAAAGTGATTATAAAAAAATTAATATCTGTTAAATTTGTTTCTAAATATGAAAAATATATAACCCCTATCAAAAAGTAATAAGATAGGGGTTAATTAATGGAAAAAATGAACAATATAACTTCAATATGCGAACATTGTAATTTAGATATAAAAACAAAGCCTATAATAAGAGAACAATTATATTTTTGTTGTTTGGGATGTTCTATTGCAAATCAATTAATTAAAACGATAGATGAAGAAAAAGATGATTTACTTGATAAATTAGTCAAAGAAAAAATTAATTTTAGCTCAATTAATAAAAATATAATAATAAATAACCAAGAATCTTTTTTTATAAACGGAATCAATTGCGTTTCTTGTTCTCCTATAATTGAAAAAATTATTGAAAATCAAGAAGGTGTTTCATCATCAAAAGTTAATTTAATATCTGAAAAAGTAAAAATATCCTATGATAGTTCCATTTTTAATCTTGAAAAAACAAAAAAAGATCTTAAAAAATTTGGTTATGAATTAGTTACTAAAAATCAAAAAGAGAATACAGAGCAAGTAACAGATATGTATTTATTAAAATTAGCTCTAGTTTGGTTTTTATCTATGGATATTATGTCTTTTAGTCTAGGAATATACTATGCTCAATTAGAGAACTATAAAGAAGTTATTCCTTTTGTTATTTACATACAAATGTTTTTATGCACTCTAGTTATTTTTGTTTCTGGTTTTAGTATATTAAAAAGTGCTTTCCTAAAACTTTTAAAAGGTAAACTTAGTATGGAAACGTTAGTAAGTTTTGGTGCTATTACAGCTTATTCTTATAGTGTTTATGAAACTTTTATAGGAAAATTTAATGTTTATTATGATACTGCCTCAATGATTATAGCGTTTGTTTTATTAGGTAAATTTTTAGAAAGTTCTTCAAAAAATAAAGCAGGTCAAACGATAAAAAAACTAATGAATTTAGGTTCTAAAACAGCAATTGTTATTGAAAATGAAAAAGAGATTTTAAAAAATATTGAAGATGTAAAAGTAAATGATCTTTTAATTGTAAAAGCTGGTGAAAAAATTCCTGTTGATGGTTTTATTATTGAAGGTGAGTCTTATATCGATGAATCTATGTTAACTGGTGAAGTAAAAGCAATACATAAAAAACTAGATGACAAGGTTTATTCGGCTACTATAAATCAAGATGGTTATTTTATTTTTAAAGCAACTGATGTTGGTGAAAATACTACTTTAGCTAAAATAATTGAATTGGTTGAAAAAGCTCAAAATGAAAAAACTGAAAGTCAAAAATTAGCTGATAAATTATCGGTTTATTTTATTCCGATTGTAATATTTTTATCTGTTCTTACTTTTGTACTTTGGTTTTATATCTCATCAAATAATGAAATAGCTCTTGTTAATGCTATTGCGGTTCTTGTTGTTGCTTGTCCTTGTGCATTAGGTTTGGCCGCACCAATGGCTACTTATACAGCATTAGATAAAGCAGCAGAATTAGGAATAATAATAAAAAATTCTAATAATATTGAAGTAATAAATAAAATAGATGTTATTTTTACAGATAAAACAGGTACTTTAACTGAAGGTAAAATGAAAGTTAGTAATATCACTTTTTATGATAATTTAGAATTAGATCATAATTTTATTTTAAAAATATTAGGTAGTGTAGAAAAATACTCAGAACATCCTATTTCTAAAGCTATTTTAAATTATGTAAAAGAAAAAAATATTGAATTAGAAAATATTAAAGATTTTAAATTAACAAAAGGAATGGGAATAGAAGGTAAATTTAATGATTTATATATAAAAATAGGTAGTTATATATTTTTAAATACAAATAGTAATCAAATTAATGATATTAATAATGAAAATATTGTTACTAAAGTTTTTTGTTCTATAAATGATAAACTTGTTTGTTCTATAGAAGTTGAAGATAAAATAAAAACAGGTGTTAACGAAACACTTAATTATTTTAAGCAAAAAAATATAAAAGTAGTAATGATTACAGGTGATAATAAAGTATCTGCCGAAAAAATTGCTAAATTACTTGATTTAGAAGAGTTTTATTATGAAAAATTACCAGCAGATAAAGTTGATATTATTTTAAAAGCAAAAAAAGAACAAAAAAAAGTTATGATGATTGGTGATGGTATAAATGATGCTCCTTCTTTAGTTAGTGCAGATATAGGAGTTGCAATTTCAAATGCCAGTGATATTTCTATAGAATCTGCTGATGTTAATATTCTTAGAAATGATTTTGAATCTATTCCAAAAATATTTGAAATAAGTTATTTATCTCTTCATTATCTTAAAATAAATATGATTTGGGCTTTTTCATATAATTTTATTTCTATTCCATTAGCTATGGGAGGTATTTTAAAACCTATTGTGGCATCTGCTGCAATGGCAATAAGTAGTCTTTTGATAGTTACTAATTCTTTAAGATTAAGAAGAAAAATCTAAATATTTTTCTATTCAAATAATTAAAAAAAAATGCTAAAATATTATATATACCAACTATAATTGGTAAAAATTTATATGGATATTTTTTATGCCAAAAAGTGGAAAAGAATTACTTAAGTTATATGAAAAAGAAGGTTGGGAATTATTAAGAAAAAGAGGTAGTCATTTTATTGTTGGTAAAGGAACTGAACGAGAAACAATTCCAATGCACAAAGAATTAAAAAAAGGACTAGAGCAATATTTATTAAAAAGATTAGAGGGAAAATAGAATATGTTTTATCATTTTGAGTTTTTTGAAGAAGAAAATGGTTATTGGGCAAATTGTATAGAATTAAAGGGATGTATAACTCAGGCAGATACTTTTCAAGAATTAGAAGAAAATATGAAAGAAGTTCTTGATTTATATTTAGATGAAACTGAAATATTAAGTGTACCATTGCCATTACCAGAAGATAGTTTTCTAAAATTAAGTAATATAATAAAAGTATCTGTGGAAGTAAAAAAAGCATTTGCTCTTAATATAAAAAAAATGCGATTAGAAAAAGGTTTTACACAGAATGAATTAGCTAAAAAATTAGGCATGAATAATATTTATAGCTATCAAAGACTTGAATCACCTAAAAAGGCTAATCCATCTTTACTTACTTTAAATAAAATAAAGAAAATATTTCCAGAATTAAATCTTGACATGATTTTTACTTAAATATGTATTAATACCAAAGTATTATTATTTATAAAAAACTTTTATTTATAAGTGTTCTATACATCATTTAATTCTTTGAAGATATTGATTTTTGTTTCATTTACTTTGTTTTCATTATATTTTTGTGTAAAATATAATGTTGTAAACATGATTTTTTTAGATATTTAAAAAATGAAGAATAATGTTCTTTCTTTATTGGAAAGAGAGACTAATGGTAATTGTTATAAATCATATCGATATTGTGCGGACGAAGAACTTCGTTTTCCAACTATTAATTATGATGAAAATAAAAGCTTTACTTTATTAAAAGATATGTATGGTGAAACAGATAAAACCTTAAAGACTACTAAAAATTTAAGTAGTTTTTCTAAAAAAATATCTAATCAACCTCCTCTTTTTAAATATTTTTTAGATGGTTCAAGAAGAACATATAAAGTCGATGATATTGAAATAAATAAACGTATTTTTCCAATAATGGCAGGGCAAATTGCTGTCGCTTGTTGTGAAAGACAATCTTCAATTAAATTTAAATGTAATGTTTTAGAAAACAATCTTGTCATATCTCTTCCGTCTGAATCTAACCCTGAAATAAAAAATCCTGAGTTATTTTTTAATAACTTAAAGGATA
>JBBTGK010000037.1:0-7984 GCA_038060635.1 Cyanobacteriota bacterium
ATAGAAGTATCACCGATTCAGCTCTTGAAAAACTCGTAAACCTCACATCTTTGGAATTAGGTGGTAATAACTGTATCACCAATTTAGCTCTTGAAAACCTCGTGAGCCTTATATCTTTAAATTTAGGTTGTAATAGAGTTATCACCAATTCAGCTCTTGAAAAACTCGTAAATCTCACATTTTTGAATTTAAGTTGTAACGAGGTTATCACCAATTCAGCTCTTGAAAAACTCGTAAATCTCACATCTTTGAATTTAAGTTGCAATGACTGTATCACCGACTCGTCTCTTGAAAAACTCGTGAATCTCACATCTTTGAATTTGTGTTGTAACAAGTGTATCACCAACTCAGCTCTTGAAAAACTCGTAAATCTCGCATCTTTGAATTTAAGTGGTAATAACTGTATCACCAATTTAGCTCTTGAAAAACTCGTGAGCCTTACATCTTTGAATTTACGTTGTAATAGAGTTATCGCCAACTCAGCTCTTGAAAATCGTACTAATTTTAAAATTATACGCTAGTCTCCATTTAAGATGACTTTACTCAAAGGTTCAATATTTAAAAAATGGATACTCAATCTGAAATTACATTATATTTTTTATTGAAATGGCAGAACCAGTATTAAACATTTACTTAGTTACGAGTCCCAATATATACCGCACTAGCTATGACGAATATGATTCTTTTGTAGTTTGTTGCGAAACTGAACAAGAAGCGAGAGAAACATTACCCGGTGGTCAAAGATATATCTTTGACAAATTGAGGCATTGTTGGGCAGATACGTTTAGTGGTAGAGTCTACGGTACTCATAAATATAATACTCACGGTTGGGTACTAGGGTTGGATATAGACGCATTAAGAGTGGAACGTATCGGTTTGGCAGCTCCAGAAACACGAAAAGGTGTTATTTTATCAAGTTTTAATGCCGGATAGTTCGTTTTGCGCGCAAAACGATTTTATACCTAAATAGGTATAAAAATACAATTTATCGTAATATTCGCACGTTAAAAAATGGGGTTTTAAATTGAACTTGTACCAATAAAGTAATTGAAGTTATAAAAAATGTTCAATGTTTATTTAGTGTGGAATCCGGATTATATTATTAAAAATTTTAAATCTTCATTATTTGACACAGTTAGTCATCATTATGAATTTTTAGAAGAAAGTAATTTTATTCTAAAAATTACATACACATCAAAAATACCTGGGTTAAAAATAAACCCCGTCTCCGTTCAGCATCCACGACATAACGGTAACTGCTTGGCACTCTTTTTAATGAAGGGAGACGAATTAACTAACGAATTAATTATTGATACAAGAACAACTAATTATTGCGATTTTGTTGATTATATTCGGCCTACTGACGGTAGTATTAGTACTACCGTCAGTACTGACGCCGTCGATTTTATTCAACGACAAGAAAAATATTGGCGTTGGGCACAATATTTTAATAAATATGTTGTTGATTTTTCTATAAAAGAACTGGAAAATACGTATTTAATATCACTGACTCATGGTGCGGATGTTAAAATTGCATACGATGTAAATGAAGAGCATTTTAAAATCACTAAATTTAATTATCGCTGCATAGAGTTAATGGCCTATATTAAAGAATATGAATTACCTAAAATGGAAAATATCAAGGTCATTTATAAGATATAGCAGCACCTAACAACTTTTTATACCCGTAGGTATAAAAATAAAGACTCACATTTTTTTAAATGCAACGCCGTAAATATACGTTAATTTGGACATAACCCCCGTCCATAACAATTTAAACCCTAAAGATTCCATAATACTAATTATTTCATCAGCAGAGTAATATATCATTGGTTCGATGGTACCATAGTTATTTAAAAGTTCAGGTAATGATTTTTTCCAACTAGAGATAGTGTAACAGGCGTGTTCAAAGTCTACATTAGACGCTTCATCCTGTGTTTTTACATCGTGATCTTTTATTAACACAATTGCACCTTTTTTAGCGACTCTATGGATATTTGAGAAATATCCAACCATACCATTATCATGAAGGTAATCAAGCTGTACATGATGGAGTGTATGAAAAATAGTAATTAAATCTACAGAATTATCAGGTACATCTAACGGGGTTCGAGGTTTAACTTTTAAAAAATCACTCTTGTCAGGATCAATTCTCATATCTTTAATATCCGCGCAAATCCCCTTTTTAATAGTGTATTTAGTCATCATTGCTACCATATCTACTCCAGAGCCACAGCCAATGTCCATATAAGTTTGTATAATACGATCACTATGTACAAATTTTAAAAGCTGAGCATTTTTACGAGAAAAGGAAGCTACAGTTTTATTAAAACCCCATTTATCTTCTGATTCAACTGTTCCCATATGAAATTTTAATGTATTTTGAATATCCATTGCACTGGAGGTGTTATTCGTAAATTTCACGTCTTTACCAAATACTTTGGTGAGTATATTTTTCTTTTGTGGGATGTCCATCTTAATATTAATTTTACCAGAAATCAATCTGGGTTTAGCAGATAAAAACTCTAATTTCTCTCGTAACGACCGAGGCGGACTTTTTATTTGAATTTCGTCAGAAGAATGAGTCTTACATTTATATTGATCAATCTTGCCGTAATAATCTTTTTGCGATTCATCAGCGGTGATAGTTGTAAAAGTACCAAAACCTGGCATACTGATACGGTTGGCATCTTCCATATTCATAATTAGAAATAGCTTATTATTTTTATTTCCCATTTGATAAACTGAAACGTATTGGTTGTGGTCTCTCGCAAATTTGCTATTATATCTATACGTTTTAGGCATTGTTAGTATTACACATTTTGCACCAGCGTCTAATATTTTTTGTGCAACAAAATAAATAGGAAAAGAATCGATAGATAGATTAAAATTGTTAGAGTTATTACCCGATTCATACGGCGGATCTATCATAACAAGAGCATCCTTCATAATCGAAGGGTTGTAATCGAATCTTTTATTATAAGCTGTAATACGAGAATTCATACCGTATAACTTAATATTATTAAGTAGCATATCGTATACTTCAGGTAAAATTTCATAAGTTGTTACATGGGAAACGAATTTTTCTAACGCAAAAGTGATGCTATCCATACCGATATTACCTGTAGCATCAACAATTTTTACATGAGGAGTTACGTTTAAGTTATCGGGGAGTTTACTACCAGCAATTTTGCTATCAACGAATAATCCTTTTTTGACTAACGGAAAAACTAAACATTCAATAATATGTTTACCTATGACATTATTTCTAGCATAACTTAAAGTTTGATTAGACCAATTAATACCCTCGAGAGATGAAAGTTTATCCCGTATATATTTTTGTATCTGCCAATAAGGCATTCTGCGAAATTGAGGCGTTGTAGGTATATAACTGTAAGCATCAAATACTGGAAATCTGGTCGCTACAATTTTCCTAAAATCACGATTAAGATACTCTTGTTCTGAAAATTTAACTTCATTTTGCTGCTGATCATCTACTGTAACATCATACTTTTCATCTATAAAATTTTTAGATAATGATACATCTTTAACGGATGGTTTTACAATCCTTGCTTCATCCATCATGAATGTAATGATAATATCTTCAACTTCTTTAGGTGTATTGTTGTATTTTTGAGCTGTGACATGGATACATTCTTCGATCGTTTTTAGGCTTGCCAAAATACCTCGTTCACGACAAAGTGATTTTATTTGATTAGCATTCATGCTTTATTACTATCACTTAAAAAATTTTAACCTTTAATGTGTAAAAAAATCGTGGAGATAACACGTCAAGCAACAAAAATTTGCAGATTGTATACACGTGTAGCTGGTGTTGGATAAGAAAATATAACGATTTTGCAGTATTTGCACACCGCTTTAGTTTCTTTGGTAGGCTCCATTATATAACTATTTAACGTTAAAATTACAAAGAGTTTAAATAACTTTTTACGGCACAATTTTTGTTGCAAAAGTTATATTTTTTGAAACCCACGGGGTTTCAAAAAAGAATTAAGACTTTATACATATTTTAACATTTCGAGCATTCTTGTAGAAGCTAGTTTTTTAGCTTCATCCATGGCTCCAATTTTGAAAGATACATTAACAGTAGGCGTACGGATTATTTTTGAAAAAGGAGTATATTTGTAAGTTGCTGCACACCAACACGAATAAGATGTTGCGCTCTTTTCAACATTCCACTTAATATTCATCTTTTTCTTGTGCGCAATTTCTAAAACTGCAGATGTTGCATGCAAAGGAGACCTTCTAGCAATTTCTCGAGAATACATAGACAATAATAAAATCATAGATGGATTGTACACTTTATAATCGTATGACTCATCAATCTTTGACGTGTGAGATTTTAACTTTTGGAGAATTAAATGAGAAGCATATCTTTTAGCATCTGGCCATGACCAATCAGCTCTAGAAGTGTAAAGAATATCAGTGTCATCTGACCATCTAAAAAAACACCAAATATACCCAAGTTTCTGGCGGTATGATACGTCATACCCTGTTTGGTCGCATAATTCCCTTAAGAAGATGGTAGCGCAGCCAGTAGATAACATAGATGATACTTTTTTGGATAATTCCAGTCGTTGAGTTTCTAACTCTTCAGTAGATAAAGTTTTAATTACAATGTCTTGCATAATTTCGATAATAAAAATTTATTTGGTTGAAATGTAAGTTCCGATAAAATATACAGAAATTTCAATTTATTTTGTCAATTTTTTATGTAATATTTTCATGATAAAAAATTGACAATTAAAAATAGTATCTGTTAAATTAATATCGAAATCTTATTATTTCAACCGGTATTTTATTATGGAAAAATATACAAATGAAGAGTGTCCGATATGCATGTGCGATATCGAAGTTTCTTCTTTAGAAACTCTCAATTGTAGCCATTCTTTTTTGCATAGAATGTATTAAACAAGTTAGAGATGCAGTTTGTCCAGTATGCAGAGCGCCAATTGAGTCTAAAAATATCACCGAATATGATATCCAACAAATGAACACCAAAAAGCATAAAGATAAAGTGGAAAGAGAACGAAGACGGCCAACATTCGACCAAATATTTGAAGGTAATATACCTAACGTGCGAGTTAGGGTAGAAGTAGTTAATCCTTCAATACTTACACTAGCACGTAAACTGATCTCGTCTTATAAGTATATCATAAAAGAAGCCGCCCGTCAAAAACCAGAAATGAGAGCGCCATTAAGGTCATTTATCATGACTACCGCAAATGCTATTAGGCTCATATCTATTGTGATTGATGGAAATATTAAAGGTTGTAACGAGTTATTATTTGAGGCGTTTTCTAATGATTTACCGACGTTATACCCGGATGTTTCTCGTGAAAATATAAATGCTGAAATACTAGAAATTCTAGTCTAAAAATGAACAGTACTCAAACTGATGATTTCTCGACTGATTAAATCAGTCGAGAAATACGATTACCTATATATTTTACTCATATCTTATATAAATTTAAAAATCACCATAAGGATTTTGAGATCCCCATTCTCCGCCGTATTTTTCGGAGAGTTCCTTTTGATGCCCAGATCGTGATTCTTTTTTCAATTCCTCCATTTTTTTAACAGCGGCCTCCTTTTCCTTACTTAATTGGCCGTTAGTCTCGACATCGATTTCATCAAGTCTAATTTCCGCCCTTTTTATTCGATTTCTTAAACCAGTACGCTTATCAGAAACTTGTTTGCTTAACATTTCTCTCATTTTAGCCGTCCCAGCACCTTTTGGCATCTTAATGCGCTTAATAGCATCTTTAGAGTCATTTATATCTTTTCTCAAGTCGTCAATTTCTTTTTGTCTGTCGATAAGGTCCGTGTTCTTTCCAGTATATTGCGCTTCTACTTCAGAAATAATTTTTTGGGCAAAATTAAACGATTCCGGGGTTTTAATATTATTTTGAGGCTCAGCTGCGCATTCGTTAAATATATCTTCAAAATCCATACTTCGCGTTAATTTTATAAACAAGCATTCTCTAAATTAGATAAATCACAGCAAAAAATCTGTGTAACTCTTAATGTATATTTATTTTAGTACGATACCATCTTTTTCCGGGTGGGATGATAATTTGAGGTTTTACATTATCCAAGTTTTCTAATATTTTACCATTTTTATCTTTAAATCGCCGCAAAGATTTCCCAAGGCCGCGTTTGGTACATACACACCACATTATAAACTGCGAAATTTTAATAGACGGAGCGTCGGTATCTTTTTGATAGCTATCTAACTGTGAAAACAATTTTCTGGTATCTTGGATATACTTTGCGAGAATAGGCCTTTCCGCCTCATCATTAAGATTTTTACGAATCCACTTTTTAGAATATTTTTTCGCTTTTGGACTTATATTATAAATACTATCTTCGATCATCTCTGGAAACACTCTATCTAGCCCTTCCATTTTAGATATATACAAAGCTGTTTTTATAATAACCGCTCTTATATTGCAAGCAGTGACAGAATTAGCTGCTTTTTCGCTAAGGTCTTTTATAATTTCACGTGGCTGCTCGCTATTACTAGCAGAAGAATTTTTATAGGCGAGTCTCATCTCCATTAATACCAGAGCCGTTACATTATCATCGGCAGATTCTAATAAAATAGGATACGTCTTTATTAACATATTTTTCAGTTTAGGGTAGGTCTTAAATTTATGTTTAAGAGCGTATTTTAGATCGATAATTAGGCGCTGATCCAGATCCTTTCGAGGTATATTCATATTTAGAGAACGGCTCGTACCAAATCCATATAATTTACGTTTTTCGATAGATGTAAAATTATTACCGTCAGGCATACTTGATATAATAATCGATCTTTCTCTAGTTAATCTTCGAGCTTGCACAGCAGTTTTGGCATTTCGTATAGCAGTTTCATATTGGGTCCCCTCGAATTTTTTAGCTTCAATATAATGAGTAACGGAAGGCCACCATACTCTTGAATTTGCATCTACATTTTCATAAAATCCATATGTTGAATCATTTGAAAGAAAATGATAACGAGCCTCTATTTTAGGACCAATAAAAATAACGACGTTGTTATTTTTCTTTATATCCATATTAAGAAACTTTCAAGGTTATTTTAAATGGGCTTTTTTAATTTTGCATTAAAAAAAATGAAATTTACGTTTTTAAAATTGATCATAAAATCACGCCACTTTATGCAAAAATTTACAGAATTACCAGAAGATTTAATTAACACAATCATATCTTTTACCTTGAATCCAGTTTTTGATTTAACACACGTGTGTAAATACTTCAATACTAATGTTTTTAACCTAAGAATACGAGAAATTAAGTACAATCAGTTTCCTAAGATGAAAGATGAACATTTGTTAAAACTCGTAGAGTCAAAGACTTTTACATCTTTGGATTTAAGTGGTAATAACCGCATCGCCAATTCATCTCTTGAAAAACTCGTGAATCTTACATCTTTGAATTTAAGGTGTAATAACAGTATCACCAACTCAGCTCTTGAAAAACTCGTGAATCTCACATCTTTGAATTTAAGTTATAATGACTGTATCACCGATTCAGCTCTTGAAAAACTCGTAAATCTTACATCTTTGAATTTACATTGCAATGACTGTATCACCGATTCAGCTCTTGAAAAACTCGTGAACCTTACATTTTTGGATTTATGTTGTAACAAGTGTATCACCAACTCAGCTCTTGAAAAACTCGTAAACCTCACATCTTTGAATTTATATGGTAACGAGAGTATCACCAACTCAGCTCTTGAAAAACTCGTAAATCTTACATCTTTGAATTTACATTGCAATGACTGTATCACCGACTCGTCTCTTGAAAAACTCGTGAGCCTTACATCTTTGAATTTACGTTATAATAAATGTATCACCAATTCAGCTCTTGAAAAGTTAACTAATCTCACATCTTTGAATTTATGTGATAATAACTGTATCACCGATTCAGCTCTTGAAAAACTCGTGAGCCTTACATCTTT
>JBBTGK010000038.1:0-17142 GCA_038060635.1 Cyanobacteriota bacterium
GAATAGATATGCTACAGCAAGAATATTGGTAGGTCTTTTAGGAGACAAAGCCCCTGGAGGAGTAATTCTTTTATCAGATGTTAGACAAGGAAATCCTGACTTTAGAAATATTATGAAAGTTCTGAATGCTCAAGTTATGGAAACAAGTGATAATAAATTTAATGGTGAAAAAAAATTAACTAGATATGAATTTGCAAATTTTATTATGAGAGTATTAGATTTTTTACAAGCAGAACCAATCTCAATAAGATCTCAACCAAAAGTAGTTACTGGTGATAAAGAGAAAAAACCTGTTATAGATAAAATAGTGAATCGTTGGCAACTTACTGATGGTTATTCTGATTGGTCTGGAATTGTAAGTAGATATGAAGCCTTAGAAATAACCGCCAGAGCAGCAATAATACTTAACCCAGAGTTGAAAGCAAGATTAGGTGATGTTAATAGAAATAATTCAAATATAACAATACCTATACCAACGCCAATACCAGTTCCAACATCTATTCCTACTCCTATAGCTATACCAACCCCTATTGCCCCAATACCAACTCCTATAGCTGTGCCAACACCTATTGCTCCAATACCAACTCCAATTATTTCTGTTCCGACTCCTGTAAATCCTATTCCAACGCCTATTATTGCTATGCCAACACCAATAGCTCCTGTACCATCAGGAGTAGTTCCAACACCTGTAGTTACAAATCCAACACCTCCAGTTTCTGGTAAAAATAGTGATATTTTAAAAAATAATCTAACCGTAAAAGGTTTTTATAGTAACTATACAGAAACCATATCTGACTATTTTCCTGTAAAATCTGAACCTGTTAGAAGTTTTAAAGATACATTAGGTGTATCGGGTGCAGTAGATGTTTCTTATTGGTTAAAAGATTTTGATAACCCTTGGTTAAAAGAGTCTGGTATTTTAGCAGGAGCTAGTTTTTTAGGTGAATATCCTTATCCAACACCAAAAACTGCAACAGCAAAACCAGAAAATATTATGAGTGAAGTTTTTAGAATTTATGCTGGTGCTGTTTATAAACTTTATAAAACCTCTGATACTGAAATTGCAGCAGGATTAGATGTTTATTTTAGAAGTACTGATAGAGCTCCTGCAAAAGCAACCGTAAATAGTTATTGGAAAGTATCTAAAACTTATATAGGGCTTGGAGCAAAAGCAATAGGTGCTTATAAAGTAAGTAATGAATTAAAAGTTGAAGCTCAATTAGGTGTACATTATGTAATGCAAAATTTCAATGAAAAAATAAATTATGGATCTAAAGTTGAAGAAATTGCTTCTTTAGATAGATTTGATATAGATCTCGCTGTTGATGGTAAATATGATCTTTATAAAATAGATAATTTTATGATCTATGGTGCTGGTGGAATTTGGGCAAGAGTTTTAATGAGTGAAGGTAGCCAAAATATTATTGGTTTTGGTGCAGGTCTAGGAACTACTTATTAATAATAAAAAAAAGGAATTATAAAAATACATAGATAATATATATTTAAAAAGGATTGTCTAAAAAGGAATGCTTTAAAAGCATTCCTTTAAAAAATCAATACTACTCCTTATATTCTATAGATTCAAACCTAGATAAAGAAATTGATTCATGATCTAATATTCCAGCTTTTCTTTTGGCATAAAAAAGTTGTTCTTCTATAGTATTTATTCCTTCTAACCTTGGTAAAAGTAGCCCTCTTTTATTAAAACCAGATTGAACAATAACTCCATATCTTTGAGGATCTAATAAATCTATAGAATCAATTGGTTCTGGAGGCATAAGAACACTAACAGTGTAAGTAAGGTCTTTTAACTCTTCTTTTTTTACTGGAGAAAATCTTGGATCTTGAGTACAAGAAGATATAGCATTTCTTATTATTTCTAAAATAATACTTTCTGTAACAGGTGAAATTGTTCCTATACATCCTCTTAGGTTTTTATTTTTGTAGATAGTTACAAAAACACCAGCTTTTTTATCTTTATATTCTAATAAGCAATCATCTTCAGGATATACATAAGAATTATTTTCAACATATTCTTCTATTGTTTTTCTAGCAAGATCTGTTAAAGAGTTTACTTTTATTAGCTTATTCATTTTTAACCTTCAAAAACCTATATTTTAACTTTATATTCACTACCATCTAGCTTTCTTTCCATAAAACCATATTCTATCAGATATCTTCTTAATGTTACATAATCAGAATGATTTCTTTTTAGAATTTCATTTACTTCTTTTTCAGTATAACTTATATCAGTAGAAAAATTTTTCATAATATGTCTTAAAACAACAATTTTTTGTTTTTCTTTTTTGGGAAATTTAGAAATTTCACTATCAAAAGAATCTTTGAAATATTTTTTTATAATCTCTTTATTTTCATCTTCTGTAATGACATATCTTTCATCAACCATTGTAGCAGTTCTATGTATTTCTACTAAATTGGAATTAGTATCTACTTTTTCGTTTAATATTTCCATTATAGCTAAAAAAACTTTAGCTTGTTTCTCTTTTTCTCTAAGATTAAACCTATGGTTTCTAATAGTTGATAAACTACCAGCATTAGATATTTTTAATATTTCCTGATCACTTAGACGATTGTAAAAATTATCTAAAAGATTTTTTTGAATATCAGTTAAACCAGTATATTTTTTATCCATTTCTAATAAAAAATCAAAAACAGAACCATGAGTTTCATTTATATGTATATGAATATATTTTTCAGCTTCATATAAAATTTCTTTATGAGAGTAAATAATACCTTTTTCAAATGTCTTACCACATATAAGACATGTAATTATTTTTTTTTCATCATCAAAAACATAACCTTTTTTTATTTCTTCTAGTGATGATTTCCAGAATAGTTCTGATAAGTTCATATAGGTTTCCTTAAAATATTTTAAATATTATCTATTAATTATATAGACAATATTAATTTAAATCTAGTTTTTTGTCAATAAAGAATTGTTTAAAAACATTCATATTAATCTATTAAATTATATTTTTTGTTAACAATAGAAAAAAAATCTATATAAAAATATAAAGACTATATTTTGTTTTAGAGGTAAAATTCTTTCTTGTTTTTTGTAGTTTTTAAATAAATTTTAGATTTAACACTCTTCAATTCAAAAACTAAATTCAGTATTAACTGAGTTAAAATACCAATTTGGTGATTTATTTTTTAGGAGTTTTTATAATGCAAAAAGAAATTGATGTATTAGGAATATGTAATGTTTTAAAAGATATGATAATTAAAGTTTCTGAAGAAGAACTTAAAGAGCTTGGATTATCAAAAGGAATAATGCATTTGGTTTCTGAAGAAGAACAACAATTAATTCTTAAAAAATTTGAAAATAAAGAAAAAATTATTGAAATGGGTGGTTCTGGACCTAATATGGTAAGAGAACTTGCTATTTTAGGAAGAAATGTTAGTCAGGCTGGAATGGTTGGAGATGATTATTATGGAGAACTTTATTTAAATAGAGTAAAAGAACTTGGCATAATAAATAATATAAGACAATCAAATTTAGGTAGTACAGGAACTTCAATAATTCTAATAACTCCTGATGGTGAAAGAACCATGAATACTTGTTTAGGAATGAGTAGATGTTATACTGTAAAAGATTTACCAGATGCTGATATTGCAAACTCTAAATACCTTATTGTTACTGGATACCAATGGGATACAGACAATCAAATAGAGGCAATTAACCATGCTATAAGAGTTGCTAAACAAAATGATACTAAAATAGTTTTTGATATTGCAGATCCATTTTGTGTTGATAAGCATAGAGAAACTTTTATGAATGTTATAGAAGAATATGCTGATATTGTTTTTTCAAACCATGGTGAACTAAAAATGTTAACAGGAAAAGAACTACAAGAAAGTATTGATATTATTTCACCTATGTTAGATATTATGGTAATTAAATGTGGTAAAGAAGGCTCTATTATAGTTTCTAACGGAGAAAAAATCCATATTCAAGCAAATGATGTACCTGTAATTGATACAACCGCAGCAGGAGATATGTATGCAGGAGGGTTTTTATTTGGTTTATTACATAATCTTTCTTTAGAAGAATGTGGTAACGTAGCGACTCTTTGTGCTGAAACTGTAATACAACAAGTTGGAGCAAGATTACCAACAGATCTTCTTAGTAAAGTAGAAAAGCTATTATTAAGAAAATTTTAATTATAAAAAAAGTAAAAAGTGAAAAGTAACGAGTTATGAGATTTTCTTAATCTTATTACTCATCACTTCTTACTTTTTACTAATCAGATAGATTTAATTAATTCTCAATTCTAGTTAGGGCTTACAGCTAGTTTATAACCAATATTCATTACTGTAACAAGATATTTTGGGCTTTTTGGATTTTCTTCTATTTTTTGACGTAAATGTCTAAAATGAACTCTTAACATATCAGGATTTTCTTCATCTGTATAACCCCAAACTTCTTGTAAAATAGTACTTAATTTTACTGGTTGATCTGTATATTGTAATAAACAATATATTATCTCAAATTCTATTGGTGTAAGAGATATTAATCTATCTTTTATAGTTAATTTAAGAATATCAGGTGATAATGTAATATCTCCTGCAACTAAAATTTCTTTTATTTTTTTATCATTAGAAATTTCTTTATGATTTCTTCTTAATAAAGCTTTTAATCTAACTAATAACTCTTGAGGTTCAAAAGGTTTTGTAAGATAATCATCTGCACCAGTATTAAAACCTTGAACTTTATCTTCTAATGAACCTTTAGCAGATAACATAATAATAGGTGTTTCCTTAGTCAAAGGATTACTTCTTATTTGTTCTGCCATAGTATAACCATCAAGCTTAGGCATCATAATATCTGTAATTATGGCATCAAATTCACCTGTTTTTGCTTTTGCTAATCCTTCTGCACCATCAGATGCTGTGTGAACGTCATAACAACTTATTTCTAAATTTATTTTTATAAAATCTAATATTTCTTTTTCATCATCTATTAATAATATTTTGAACACTAATTTCTCCTCGAAATTTAACCATAAACACTATTAAGAGTATAATAGTTAAATAAAGCAAGAAAAGATATTTTAATATAATATTAATTATTTTATTTTTGAGATTTAGAAAGATGACAAAATAAAAAAGATGAAAAATAATACAACTAAATATTTAGAAAATTATGCAGAAAAAGAGATAGTTTTTTCGGAAAAAATAAAAGAGTTCTATGAAAATATAATAGTAATACCATCTTATAACGAATATTTTGAAATAAAAGATTTATTAGAATATAATCTTACATTAATGGGTGAAAAAAACTCTTTTTTAGTTATTCTTGTAATAAATGCCAAAGAAAATTCCAGTGAAGATATTAAAAGTAATAATGATAATCTTATTAGTTTTTTGGAAGAAAAAAGCGATTCAAATTTAAAATCTAAACAAGGTGAATTAATTAGGTTTATAAATTATGATATTTTGGTAATTAATAGAAGTTTTGAAAATAATTTTTTTACTGAAAAACAAGGTGTTGGTTTGGCACGAAAAATAGGGTGTGATATTGCTTTAAAGCTTTTTGAAGAAAATAAAATAAATTCACCTTGGATAAGATGTACAGATGGTGATGTTATTATTCCTGATAATTATTTTGAAATTAATCCTAATATAAAAAAATATTCTTGCATTGTTTATGATTTTTACCATGATCAAATTACAGATGACAGTCTAGGAAAAGCACTTATTTTATATGAAATATATTTAAGATATTACTTTTTTGGATTAAAATATGCTAATTCTCAATATTCTTTTTATACTATAGGAAGTTGTATGGCTATTTCTACTGATGCTTATACACAAGTAAGAGGTTTTTCAGATTCTAAAGAAGCTGGAGAAGATTTTTATATGATGAACAAATTATCAAAAATAAAACCAATTTTTCAAACCAAAGATTCTATTTTAAAAATAAAATGTAGAAAATCGGATAGAGTTCCTTTTGGCACAGGAGCTTCGATGAATAAAATATCAAATAATTTTTCTAAAGAAATTGATTATAATATTGATGATCCTAGATGTTTTGACGAATTGAAAAAAGTCTATGACTTTATTGAAAAAATAGATTCATTAGATTTTATAGATAAATTTAGTGAAATAAAAGAAGAAATATTTTTTATTGCTTTAAAATCACTTTCATTTGAAGAAAATATTACCAAATTAATAAAAATATCTTCTGATATAAAAACCTTCAAAAAACATTTTCATAATTGGTTTGATTCTTTTAAAATATTAAAATTTATTCATTTTATTACAAATAACTATTACCCATTACTAAATTGGAAAATAGCATTATCTAACGCTTCTTTTATCGATATTAATTTAGATACTGATGAAAAAGAATTAAGGGATAGATTTTATGAAAAAAACCTTACTTTTCTAGAATAATATTATAGATTATCCAATTTGTTTATTTAGGAACGTTTTTAAAACGTTCCCTACCAAAAAATATGTATTTTAAATTCTTCAGACATATAATTTACTATTTTTTTTCTTCAACTGTATTTGTATCAGTTGCAGCATCTTTTGCTTTATCATTTAAATTTTTTGCTCTATTAATTGAACCACCAACAGCATTATTAACTGTATCACTAACGTTCTGTGTTGTTGATTTAGTTTCTTTTTCACCAGGACATCCAGTTAAAGAAACTAATAAAGCTAATAAAAAAAATCTTTTCATGTATTTTTTTTAACTCCTAATTATTATATATTATACTTAGTGATGAGTAAAAAGTAAGAAGTGATGAGGAATAAAGATATTTTATCTTATCTAATTACATTTAACTTTTCATTTATTACTTCTTCTTTTTCACTTTTAACTCATTACTCTTTACTTAGACAATTTAGATTCAAATTTTTCTTTTAATTTTTTAATTTTTGGTGAAATAACAAAAGAACAATAAGGTTGAAAGGAATTATCATTATAATAGTTTTGATGATAGTCTTCAGCTTTATAAAAAACACTAGCTTGAGTTATTTCAGTTACTATAGGATCAGAAAAAGAGCTTTTAAATTTATTTTTTGATTCTTCTGCTATTTTTTTCTGATTTTCATTATAATAAAATATCGCTGACCTATATTGTGTTCCTTCATCACCACCTTGTTTATTTAAAGTAGTTGGATTATGTGTTTGCCAAAAAGCTTCTAATATATCATCTAAAGTAATTATTTCATTATCAAAATCAATTTTTATTATTTCAGCATGTCCAGTCGTACCAGTACAAACTTGTTTATAAGTAGGATTTTCTATTTTACCACCCATATATCCAGATTCAACTTTTTTTACGCCATTAAAACGTTGAAAAATTGCTTCAACACACCAAAAACATCCTGCTCCTAAGCTTATAGTTTCTAAAGTCATTTTTTTTACCTAAAATAAATATTTAATCTGGTAATTCAATTACATCACCAGAAATACCAATGCCAAAAATAGCAAAATCATATTTTGTAGGGTCAATAGGATCAAATTCTTTTAATTTTTCTGTTATTTCTTCTGCTGTTTTCCAATCATCTTGTTTTCTTGATGTAAGACCTAATTCTCTTGATAATTTAGAAACATGAAAATCTAAAGGAATAAGAACCATAGAAGCAGGAACTTCTGACCAAATACCCAAATCAACATCATCTTTTCTTACAAACCATCTGAGCATCATATTTAATCTTTTACAAGCACTTCCTCTTTCTGGGCTAGGTAAAAGAGCTTTTATTTTCCCATCAATAGTTACATCTGGAGGAGGCATTTGATTAAAAATCGTATCGGTAAAATGAATAAGAGCTTCTTTTACATTTTTTTGAGTTTTTGGGTTAAGACCTTCTAAAAAAAGCTTTTTTAATGATCCATATTTTATTAATACTTGTTTTAATAAATGAAATACACAAACTATTTCAGAGCCTAAAATATTTCTATAAGCAAAATGACTAAAATCTTTAAATCTTTCTTTTTCTACTTCATAATCAAAATTCATTATATATTCATAAGGTTTTTTATCCATTAAAACTTCTATTTTTTCAATACTTTCTACTATTTTTGTTCTTCTACCTTGTGCCATCATAGCTGCAACAAAACCAATTATTTCTTGATCTTTTATATCTGTGTATCTATGAGGAAATCTTATTGGATCATTTGTAATAAAAGAAGGATTTTTATATTTATCAACTAAACTGTCGAGATATGTATGAAGTTTTGATTTTTGAACTATTTTATTTTCTTCTATTTGAGAAAAAATATCCATTTGTTGCATTTTTATTACCATAAAATAATGAAATTAAGTCTAGCAAATTTATCAACTAAAACTATATAATTTAATAATTATTTTATATTATAAAACATTTTTGATATATTGAGATTATATTAATTTAACAAATGATAATATGAATAAAAATATTACCTATATCTTTTGATTGATATTTAATTTATCTGATATTTAAAAATTTATGTGTTTGTATGCTTAAAGACCAAGAAGGATTTTCTTTTACTATATCAATACAATAGTTTATATTATCAAAATTTGGTAAATTATAATTCATTTCCGGTGAAATTAAATAATTTTTAAAGTTACCTATTTTATTTGGCAAAAAATCACCTTTTTTTAAAACAAATTTTAATTCATCTCCAATAAGTTGATTAATTTTTTTACTTTTAGGCGAAATACAAATAAAATCTATTATGTTTGATACTTCTTTTATACCATTAGATTCTATTGCTAGATAATAACCTTTATTTTTCATTTTAATAAGAAAGTTATCATTTAATTGAAGTGTTGGTTCTCCTCCTGTAAAAATAATATTTTTACATTTAAATTTTTCTATTTCTTTGATAAGTTCTTCTTCAGAAAGTTCTAAATTTATATCATTATAAGGTGTGTCGCAAAAATCACAAGATAAATTACAATAAGAAAATCTTACAAAAATATTTGGTGTTCCAACTCTTGTTCCTTCACCTTGAATAGAGTAGAAAATCTCTACTAATTTATATTTTTTTTCCATAAAAGTTCTTAATCGTCAGGGGTTCCACTTACTGCCCAACCTGCGAATGATTCAGTAATTCTATAACTTTTACCAACATAGCCTCTAGGAAAGTTTCTAACATATTCTAAAAAAGCCATAATATCTTGTTCTCCCATACTTTCCATAACTTCTGTCATTGGGATTCCAGCATATTTACCAGTTTCAGGTGTTGGTATTGCTCTTGCTTTTGGAGCAACTTCTCTAAACGCATTTATTATATTTTCTATTATCATTGGTGCAACAACAGAATCACTGGCTACATAACCATTTTTACCTCTTAATTGTTCTATAGAATATAAAGGTATTTTTTTATTATCCGTAAAAATTATATTTTTTTCAGAAAGTTCTAAAAAAGTAACAGGTTTTCTTGGTTCAGAATTCTCTTTATTTTCATTATCTTTTTTCTTATCTTGAGGTTCATCTATTTCATCGTCATCGTCATCTTTTCTAAAAAAACGTTCATTTATTTTTTGAATTACAATAAAAAGTGGTAAAAGAGGTTTTAAAAATTTAAGTTTTCCTTTTACAATTCCATCTTTAAGTTTTTCAATTGCTTCACCAGATTTTTTTTCAAACAGACTTTTTAAGATATTTTTAATATTTTCAAATTTGTCTAATACTTTACTTACTTTTTCAGTAAATTCTTCTATTTTTTCAGCTTCACTTTTTTTTGAAACTTTTGCTTTGGCTTTATTTTTTTTAGGACTAGGGTCATTTGAATTTGATGAATCATCTTCTGAAGAATCTATAGTTTCTTTTTTTATTTCAGCATCTTGAGTAGCAGTTTTTATGGTTAAAAAACTATTTCCACCTTTTGATGTTACATCTTTATCTTTTTTTGCCATTTTAAAAATTTATATCAGCTATATTTTAATTATACAACTGATCATAATAAAAATACAGAAAAGTTTTTATTTTTATTAATAATAGCTTAGATATGATAGAATAAAAAAATTAATCATATTTAGTGAAAATATTGATTTTGCAATGATTTTTTAAAAGTTAAAAAAAATGACAATAGAAATAGATTACTTATCAATTAACAAAGAATTATGGAATACTAGAACAGATGCACATATTAATTCTGACTTTTATGATTTAAATGGATTTTTAAAAGGAAATACATCTTTAAATAATATTGAACTTGAGTTATTAGGAGATATAAAAGGCAAAAGTATTTTACATCTTCAGTGTCATTTTGGTTTAGATACAATTTCTTTGCAACGACTTGGGGCAAATGTAACAGGCGTAGATCTTTCAGACAATGCTATTAAAACTGCAAATGATTTATCAAAAAAAACAAATCAAAATACTCAATTTATTTGTTCTGATATTTATGATTTACCTAATCATTTAAACCAAGAATTCGACATAGTATTTACAAGTTATGGAACTATAGGTTGGTTACCTGATCTTGATAAATGGTCAAAAATTATTTCAAAATATTTAAAAACTAATGGAAAGTTTGTATTTGTAGAATTTCATCCTGTGCTTTGGATGTTCGATGATCATTTTGAAAAAATTAGTTACAATTATTTCAATTCAGGTGAGATTATAGAAACTGAAAGTGGAACTTATGCAGACCAAAATGCTGTTATTGAAAAAAAATCTGTTGGTTGGAATCATAGCATAAGTGAAGTTTTTACAAGTTTAATTAAAAATGGTCTTGAAATAAATTCGTTTGATGAGTTTGATTACTCTCCATATAATTGTTTTAATGAAACTATAGAGTTTGAACCAAAAAAATATCGTATCAAGCATTTTGAAAATAAAATTCCAATGATATATTCAATTGTTGCAACAAAAAAATAGTAAAAAATTTATAAATAAGTTATATTTTAGTTCTTTTATTTTGATTTTACTTGATTTATATTCTATCTATTCTTAAAATATCTTCTTCATCTAGGTTTAGATTATTATAAGAAAAAATACATTTATTAATATTCTCTTTTTTTGTAGAACTTATAATAGGAATAATGTGTTTACCTTTACTTTTTATCCATAAAAGAGAAATAATTTCAGAAGATGTATTATATTTTTTTGATAAATCATTTAATAAATTATCTAAAAGTGTATTATTATTTTTATTAAAAATACCATAAGCAAAATAAATAATATTGTTATCTTTACAATATTCTAAAAAACCCGTTTTTAAATCTTTTTGGAAAAAAGGATTAAATTTATTTTGAACTGAATATATTTGACTTTTTTGATTAAAATTATGTAATTCCATTAATTCTATGTTAGATAAACCAAAATATTTTATTTTATTTTCATTTTTTAAAAAATTTATAGTATCTGTTATATTATCTATGCTTTCATTTTTATCAAAAACATGAAGTTGATAAAGATATATTTGATCTAAATTTAGATTTTTTAAACTTAAATTACAAGAATCAATTAAAAACTCTTTTTTATTATTTATTACAGAAACATTATTTTTTAAATAGTAACCTCCTTTTGTAGCAATGTTTAATTCTTTTATTCTATCACCTAAAATTTGACTTAAAAATCGTTCATTACTTCCAATATCATCTGAATTTTTACCATAATAATATGCTGTATCAATAATATTTATACCAGAATCTAATACATAGTTAATAATATCAGTACTTTGAGATATATCCTCTTGTAATTTAGAAGACAATATTAGGCTACCATAAGATAGTTTTGATAAATTGTTATTTTCCATTTTATTTTATTTTTTTATTCCAAAAACTAATGTTTATGTTCACAATTAACCCAACCACTATCACCATTTACATAATGCTCTTTTTTCCAAATAGGAGTTCTGGTTTTTATTTCATCAATTATATATTCACAAGCATCAAATGCTACACCTCTGTGTTTTGAACTAACTCCAACCCATACAGCAATATCACCTAAATTTAGTTTTCCAACTCTATGAACTGCTTTAGCATCAATAATCTTAAATTTATTTTTTGCTTCTTCTATTATTTTTAGCCCTTCTTTTTCTGCCATAGAAGAATATGCTTCATATTCTAGTGCTATTACTTCTTTACCTTCATTTAGATTTCTAACCCAACCTTCGAAAGTAACTAAAGCTCCAGCCGAAAAATTTACCATAGATTTATTTAAAGCCGAAGAATCTAAAGGTATTTCAGATACTAGCATAATTTTAGCCTCCTGCTACAGGTTGAATAAAAACAAGTATATCATTATCGGTTATTTTATCATCCCATTCTGCAAATTCATCATTTATAGCTACTCTTAAATAATCTTCTGATAAAGAAAAATTATATTTTTCTTTTAAAAAATTAAAAACCTCTATAGCTGTATTAGCTTCAGTTTTAAGTAATTCATCTCTTTTATTTGCTTCTTCTCTTAGTTTTGCAAAGTATAATATTGTTATATTTTTCATTTTATTCTCCTTTTGGATTAAAATAATTTAAAGCTTGTGTATATTCTTCAGAATGATTTACATTGGTCAAAGCTATTGTATTTTCTAGCGTTATTTTCTCAACTGCCGAATTTATTAATACTTTTCTTGGACAAGAATAACCTTGAGCTAAAAAACCTAACATTCTAGTTTTTATTTTAGGCTCATAAATAGCACATAAAGGTTCAGGCATTCCATCATTAATATACACAGTTGAATTGCGAAAAACATTTCTATTTTTTACTATTATTTCCAAATCTTCTTTTTTTAGATAAGGTAAATCACACGCTAGAACTAACCAAGCTGATTTTTTAGCTAATTTTGGATATAAAGACATAGCTGAGAGAATTCCACCCATTGGTCCAAAATTTTTAAAAACATCTGAAACAACTTCATAATTTTCAAATTTATCTTTTTGGTCTTCACGAGAAGAAATAAAAGTTTTTTCACAAAAATTAGAAAGTAAATCGGCTGTAATTTGGTATTGTGGTTTCCCATGATAATTTAATGTAGACTTATCTTTACTCATTCTTGTACTATAACCACCTGAAAGAACTAAACCATATAAAGGTATTTTTTTTCCTTCATCTTCCATAGTATTTTTTATAAAATCAGCTATTTTTTCAATTTCATTTCTATTAAAATAAGGTTTATTAGTATTTAGATTAGTAGGTTTAGATTCATCTTCTCCAATAAAAGCAATTATATTTTTAAAATCTTCTTCTATATTATTATAATTATTTATTTCTTCAGAATTTATAAATAAAATCTTTTTAGCAGTAGAATTTTTATAACCTTCAATAAAAACCCAATCATATTCAAGCATAATAGTTTTTTGTTGTAAAAAATCTATATTTCCTTTTGCTATATAAGCATTATGTTCTTTATCATTTATAAAAACACCTGAAGCTCCATTTAAATAAGCTTTATTTGTATCTTTTCCTTCATAATCCATCTCAAATTTATGAGCATCATGTTTTACATAACCAATATTTATTGAGTCTGAAAATTTTTTTAATAATTGGCAAATAAGAGTCGTTTTTCCACTTCCAGAAAAACCACAAAAAGCTATTTCAAAAGGATTAAAAAGGTATTTATCTTCATTTTTGGATGAAATCACTTTTACCACCTTTTTTTTCTATCAACTTTATTTCTTTTATAATTATATTATGAGACATTGCTTTGCACATATCATAAACAGTTAATGCTGCAATACTAGCACCTGTTAAGGCTTCCATTTCTACGCCTGTTTTGCTAGTAACTTTTGTATGACAATCAATAATAACTTCATTATTTTTTAGAATTATTGTAATTTTACAGTTTTCCAAACCAATTGGATGACAAAAAGGGATTAAATCAGGTGTTTTTTTTGAACCCATTGTTCCTGCTATTATTGCAGTATGAAAAACAGGCCCTTTTTTACTTTGAATATCGTTATTATAAAAAAGCTTACTTATTTCTTCTGGTAAAAGTACAATAGCTCTTGCAGAAGCAGTTCTTTCGGTAACTAATTTATCACCTACATCAACCATACTAGGGTTATTATTTTCGTCAATATGAGTTAACATTTTACCCTCCTATTTGATACATTGGTTGTTCTATATGATCTATTCTATAATAAGGTTTCATTGCTATTAATGATTGAAGAATATCTTCATATTGATCTATAGTTTTATCTTTCATTTCTATTCCACTTTCCGACATTAAACAAGCTCTTAATTTACCAGTAGCATTCAATCTTAATCTTGAACAGGCTGTGCAAAAAGGCATAGTTTCTGATGCAATAAAACCTATTTTAGCACCACTAGAAGTTTTAAAATTAAAAGAAGTTGAATCTTTAGGAACTTTTATAGGAATTAAGGTTTCATGTTTTTTTAATTCATCAATTATTTCTTTTGCAGATATAAAAAGAGAATTATTATTGCTATTTGCTTCTCCTATTTTCATTAGTTCTAAAAAACGCACTTCTATATCATATTTTGCAGAAAAATTAATAAAATCTAATAATTCATGATCATTAACGCCTTTCATTGCAACTACATTTATTTTTATTTTAAAATCTTTTTCTTTTGCCAATAAAATACTTTCAAAAACGGGTTTAAAATATGAGCTTTTAGTTATTTTATTAAAATTATCTTCTTGTAAACTATCCAAACTTACATTTATATAATTACAATTATTTTCTTTTAAAATATTTAATTTATTTTTTAGTATAAAACCATTAGTAGTTAATCCAAATTTTTTTAAATTTAATTTTGCTAAAGAAGTAACAATTTCATCAAATTCACCTCTAATTGTAGGTTCACCACCTGTTAATCTTAATTCATTAACACCAAAATATTTTACTAAAGTATGGCAAATATTAAAAATTTCATTAGGCGTTAATAATTCACTATGTTTTTTAAATTTTACATTTGTAGGCATACAATAAAAACATCTAAAATTACACGCGTCAGTTAATTGTACTCTTAACTTATGAATGTGTCTTTTGTATATATCAATAAGTGGTTTTTCTGTTGTAGTATCAATTTTATCTTTTAAAATAATATTCATATTAACCTCTATAATTTCCAGCTATAAAAAGAAACTTCTGTATTTTTATCTAAAATACCTTTATTTGATTCTACTTCAATAAAACCATCTGATTTTTCTAAAGAATAAAAATCACCAGACCCATTATTTTTTAAGCTTGTTGCAAAAATTTTACTACCCTCTGTATATATTTTTACTGGTAAAAAAGTAACAAGATTATTGTTAGTTTTTATTTCTTCAGCTAAAAGAATTGTACGTTTAAAATCGGTTTTCTTGCCTATTGATTTGTATAAATAAGGTAAAATATAACGATAAAAGCATACCATTGATGAAACAGGATTTCCTGGTAACCCAAAAATAGGTTTTTGATTCTTTGTTTTTCCAAACCAAAAAGGTTTTCCTGGTTTTTGAGCAATTTTATGAAAAATCTCTTTAACTTCTAATTCTTTCATTACACTAGGGATATAATCAAATTTTCCCATAGAAACTCCACCACTAAGAATAACTACATCAAAATCATTTATTATCTTAGATAACTCTGTTTTTAAATCTGAAATACTATCTTTAATATGAAAAATTTGTATTTTACTATTCCATTTTTTACTTAATGAAGAATACATGGCATAAGAATTAGAAATTCTTATTTGATAATCTTCAATATTTTTAGCGTCAATTGGAACTAACTCATCACCAGTAGAAACAAATGCGATAGAAGGATTTTTTTTAACTAAAGCATATTTTTTACCAACGGAAGCCATTATAGAAATATGACTCATTAATAATTCAGTTCCAATAGAAATTAATTTATCATCTTTTTTATAATCACTACCTTTAGAATGGATATTATTATAAAAAACTAAGTCTAAATTATCTTTTAATAATGCTTTATTTTCATTTATAGTTAAATCTTCTACTTTTATTACACAATTACATCCAATAGGTAATGAACATCCTGTCATTACTTCAATACAATATTCATTACCTTTAAGAGTTAATTGAGCTTGTCCTGCTTTTTGAGTATCTTGAATAATAAAAGTTTTGTTACCTTTTTCAAAAGCATTAAAACTAATTGCAATTCCATCCATCGCTACTCGATCAAAAGGAGGATAATCTCTATCTGCCGTTATTCCTTCGGCTAAAATTTCACGATAACAATTACGTATATCTTGAATAGTATTAGAACATTCTAATAAAGTTTCTAAAATATTTTTTTCTGCTTCATCTACTTTTATCATGATATTTCCACTATTTTTATAAACTATGAGTTAACATTAAATAAGACCAGTAACTAATATTACTTGAACTTTTTCCAAAAAAAGTATCATTTTTCATTAAATTACCTTCAATAAATGCACTAGTTCCAAAAGTAATTAAACTTTTTTCAACAACTTGGTATTTTACAGTTAAATCAATTTCCGAACCAAAGTTATTTTCTCCAACTTTATTAGGTTGATTTGAATTCATATAATGCAAATTTAAATTAGCACTAATAGGGAATTTATCTTGTTTCCATTCAGTTGTTAAATAAAAATCATTTAAACCTAAATTTTTAGTATCTTTTGGTATATTTGTAAAATAATCCATATATCCATAAAATAAATGATTTGTTCCATAAAGAAGCTCAAAAACTCCATTTGATTTACCATTTGCATCACCAGAAATTATGTCTGCACCTAAACCTATTTTAAATTCTTTTACAGGGGCATAAAAAATTTGTCCAGAAGCTAAATAAGCACTTAAATTATCATCAACTTCAAGTTTATTAGTTTTTAAATCGTTTTGTTGATTTTTTCCAAATTGATAAGCTCCTTCAATTAAAGAAGAAAAATTACCATAATTTCCTTTATAATTACCACCTAGTGTAATTTGTTTTTTATCCGTAGATAACTGCTTAAATTCTTTAGTTTTTGCATCAAGAGAATTTTTCATACTTCTATTATCATCTAAATAACCAAATAAATCTATTTCAGCTTCGGGACAAAATTTATTATTTGACCAAAAACCATATAATTTTTGATCTAATTTATTTAATTCTTTTTCTTTATTTTCAGTACTAAAAAAATCAAGGTTTTTGTATATTGTTGGGTTTGCAGAACCTATAAAAGGTGTTGATGAGGCAAGAATTACATTAAATAAATTAAACTAGCAATGAAGATGAAAAAGATGATTAT
>JBBTGK010000039.1:0-15957 GCA_038060635.1 Cyanobacteriota bacterium
CGTTGATGATTTGAACGGTTTAATCAGATAATTTCTTAAGCTAATAAAAAGCCCCTTCAAAAGGGCTTTTTTGCTTTTAGATTATTTTAAATATTTTTCGGCTAATTTTTCTGTAATTGAGTTTGTCTCAGATATTTCTTTATAAATATAAGCCGAAGGTTTTATTTTTCTATCTATTGTCATAAGACCAAATTTTGGTCCATATCCATCAGCTAATTCAAAATTATCCATCAATGACCAAAACATAAATCCTTTAACATTGGAACCTTTTTTTATTTCATCTAACATACTCTTAGTATGAGTAACTATATATTTTCCTCTTTTTGAATCATTAGGATCACTTAAACCCACTTCTGTAATATATATGGGTAAATTTCTTTTTTTAGCATAATTATTTGCTAGTTGAATTGATTTTCCGAGTCCAATTGGATAAATTTCCCACTTCATATCAGTTAATTCACCTTTTTCATTTGGCACATTATCACCATTAGCTTTTATAAACCATCTAGTATAATAATTAAACCCAACAAAATCCATTGAGTTTTTTAATTTTTCATTAAATGGCTCATTAATGCTTTTTAAACCTGGTATAAAAAGATCAAATTTACCTGTGGTACAAGCATCCCAAAAAGCTTCATTAAAAACTTTATTTTGAAAATAGGTCATTAAATGATCTAAAGGATTTAATACCCAAAAAGGTTCTAAAACAGCAATATGTTGTGCAAAACCAACTTCACAGGCTATTCCATCACCATCCGCATCAGTCTTATCAAATTCATGTAAAATACGGTAAGCCTCAGCATGGGCTTTTAAAATATTATTCATAACATATAATGTAATTTGTCTATCTTTTTTAAATGGTGGCCAATCACCTGTTGCGAAAGATTTAAGTGCATATACATTAGGTTCATTGAATGTTAACCAAAGATCAATATCATCTCCAAATGTTTTTGCTAAAAAAGTAGTAAATTTTGCAAATCTTTCAATAATTTCTTTATTTTCCCAACCACCAAATTTTTCAGTCCAAATAGGATTTGTAAAATGATGTATTGTTACCATTGGTTTAAGTCCATGTTTTTTTAAGCTTTTGAATATTTTTTTATAAAAATCAACACCTTCTTGATTCCATTGATCTTTTTCAGGCTCTATTCTTGCCCATTCTATAGACATTCTATATGCATTATTACCTAAACTTTTTGCAATTTTAAAATCATTATCAAATTCTTCAAAATGATTTGCTGCTTTTCCTGCATCTAAACCATTTTTTGACCAATCGTTTTTAATACCGCCTTCAACTTGATAAGCTGACGTAGCTGTCCCCCATAAAAATCCTTTGGGGAAGTTTAAATCTTCTTTTTCCTTAGAATAAGCATTTTGATTAATTAGAGAGGATAAAAATAAAAAAACTATTAATAGCATTGATTTTTCTCTTTTCATTTTTTTATTCCCATAACAAAAAATTAATATATTGAAATGAAATTATATTGTACTTTTAGTTTAGACTTAATAGTTTTTTTTAAAGATTTATTATTTATAAAAAAATAAGACCCAAAAACTAATTTTGAATCTTATTTTTAAAGTTAAATAATACCTTGAAGCTTTGCTTTGGTGCAATACTCAATGGCATTAAGTTAAGGTTGAAATATAGTTATATAAAGGTTGTAGGTGCGTATTACTATACGCACCTACGTCAGGATTGAACATGTTACAAGAATTTATTAATGACATTGCCCCAATACTCTGAGATTTATTTACTCATCATTTTTTCAATATCTTCAACAGTTTTAGGAACTCTTTGAGATAAAACTTCATGCCCATTTTCTGTAATAAGAACATCATCTTCTATACGTATCCCTATACCAATATATTCACTAGGAACACCTTCTACACCCTCTTGAATATATAAACCAGGCTCTATGGTAAGAATCATACCTGATTCAAGTTTTATCGATTCACCATTAACAAAATATTTGCCAGCATCATGAACGTCCATTCCTAGCCAATGACTTGTATTGTGCATATAAAAGGTTTTATATTTTTCATCTTCGATTAATTTTTCAACAGAACCTTTTAAAAACCCTAATTTAACTAAACCATCTGTAATAACTTCAACTGCTCTTGCATGTATATCATGGAATTTTACCCCTGGTTTTGCAATTTTTAACGCTTCTAATTCAGCTTCAAGAACAACTTCATAAACTTCTTTTTGAGCTTTAGAAAACTTCCCATTTACAGGTATAGTTCTGGTTATATCACCACAATAATATTTATATTCTGCTCCAGCGTCAACTAATAAAAGTTCACCATCTTTTAACTCTGTATTATTTTCAGTGTAATGTAAAATAGTGGCATTTATACCAGTTCCAACAATAGAGTTATAAGCAACTCCATTTGCACCATTTTTTCTAAAAATATTTTCAACTAAAGCTTCTAGTTCATATTCATACATACCTGCTTTAACAGTTTTCATTAATTCAATATGACCTTCTTGGGAAATAAAATTAGCTTTTTTCATTAATTCAATTTCTTCTTCTTTTTTTACTAATCTCATACTATGAGTAATAGAAGATGTTTCTATTATAGATGTAGGTGCAGAATCACCTTTTCTTACTCTTTTTCTTAAATTAGAAACCATTTTTATTATTTTAGAATCAAAATCTTCATAAGTTCCTAGTGTATAATATAAATTATCCATATTTTTCATCATTTCAGGAAGTTTTTCATCTAATTCATCTATACTAAAAGAAATATCTGCTCCAAAGTCTTTTACAGCACCTTCAACACCTGCTCTTCTTCCATCCCAAGTTTCTCTTTCTGGATCTCTTGGTCTTACAAACAGAACAAATTTATGTTCTGGGTGTTGAGGTAAAAAAACAGCTACACTATTTGGTTCTGTAAGACCTGTTAAATAATAAAAATCTGTATCAGGACGGTATTTATAATGAGTATCATTGCTTCTTACAGATTCATCAGAATTTCTAAATATAGCAATTCCATCTTTCATTTTAGATAAAAACTCATCTCTTCTTTTCTGGAACATAATCTTACCTTTATTCAAGTTTATCAAAATTTTAACTTTTACTTAGTAATTATATCATATCATTTTAAAGTGATTTTTTATTTTTATTAAAATATCTTCAAGCTTTTCTTTGCTATTAATAAAAAAAGGGGTGCCCAGTACTAAATGGCATTAAGTTAAGATTGAAATATAGTTATATAAAGGTTGTAGGTGCGTATTGCTATTCGCATTTTATTTAAAATCAAAGAAAATTATTGGTTATCAGTAAAAATTTTGCCAATAATTATAATTACGTTATAAATTTTATTGTATTTACTATTTATTTTGTGCGTATAGCAATACGCACTTACGTCAGGATTGAACATGTTACAAGAATTTAATTCCTTAACTTAATGACATTGGCCTAGTACTCTGGGATTTACTTTTGAAAGCTTATTTTGATAATATTACAATTTTTTATCAAAAAAAAATAACTCTAATACATTGACTATTTCTAGTTTTTTGTATTACAGCTATTTCTAGTTAGTATCAGAAATTAAATAACATGATTAGTATTATAAATTATCCAATGTGTTTGTAAGGAGCGTTTTAAAAACGCTCCTTACAAACTTCCCTACAACAAAATTATATTTTTAAGATCCACTATCAACTATAGAAGATAAAAACTCTTTATTAGTTTTGCTTTTTTTCAATCTATCAATTATAAACTCTGCTATTTCACCAGTATCGCCAGAATCAAGAGTTCTTCTTAGTATAAGTTGTTTTCTTAATTCTTCTTTAGTCAATAACATTTCTTCTTTTCTGGTTCCAGATTGTTTAATATCCATAGCAGGGAATATTCTTCTATCAGCTAATTTTCTATCAAGTTTAAGTTCCATATTTCCTGTTCCCTTAAACTCTTCAAAAATTACGTCATCCATTCTGCTTCCTGTTTCTACCAAAGCTGTAGCTAATATTGTAAGACTTCCACCTTTTTCAATATTTCTAGCTGCTCCAAAGAAACGTTTAGGTCTATGCATTGCATTTGGGTCTAATCCACCAGATAAAGTTCTTCCACTAGGAGGAATTATTAAATTGTAAGCTCTACTCATACGAGTAATACTATCAAGTAAAATAACCACATCATAACCATGTTGAACTAATCTTTTAGCTTTTTCAAGAACAAGCTCTGTTATCCTTACATGATTTTCTGGTAATTCATCAAATGTTGAAGCAACAACTTCACCTTTTATAGATCTTTTAAAATCAGTTACTTCTTCGGGTCTTTCATCAATTAATAAAGCAATAAGATATATTTCTGGATTATTTAATGAAACACTATTAGCAATAGCTTTTAATAATGTTGTTTTACCTGCTTTAGGTGGAGATACAATAAGACCTCTTTGTCCTTTTCCTATTGGTGAAAAAATATCAATAACTCTTACTGACATATTTTCTAAATTATCAGCATGTTCAAGTTTTATTACATCTTGTGGATATATAGGAATTAAATCATCAAAATCTCTAAAATGAGAATAATCATCTGTAAAATGACCGTTTATAAGATCAATTTTTATTATACTATAATATTTTTCGGTTTCTTTAGGAACTCTTGCTTGTCCAGTTATTACATGTCCTGTCATAAGCCTAAATTTTCTTACTTGTGCTTGAGAGATATAAACATCATCTGCACTTGGTAAATAACCTTTTATTCTTAAAAAACCATATCCTTCAGGTAAAACTTCAAGTATTCCCTGAACATATACTAAAGGTTGTTTATCTGATTGGTTATGAGGAATTTGTACAGGATTTGGAACATTATTTTGAAGAATTGGATCTTTTATTGCAAAATCAGAAGTTATAGAATTTATTGGAGCTTGATTATTAACTACATTAACAGGTCTTGTTTTTTGATCTTCCTGATTTTCTTTAGATTTATGCTCGTGATTATTAACTCTAGGTTTTTGCCCATCATGATGGTTAACCCTAGGTTTATGTTCTTTATGAGTTTCATTAGATTTTTGTTCATGATTGTTAACTCTAGGTTTATGCTCTTTATGAACTTCATCATTGGATTTTTGTTCATGATGATTAACCCTAGGTTTATTTTCTTTATGAACTTCATCATTAGATTTTTGTTCATGATGAGTAACTCTAGGTTTATGTTCTTTATGAACTTCATCATTGGATTTTTGTTCATGATGCTCAGGTTTAATTTTTGCCTGCTCTTCAAGAGAAACTATTACTTCTATTAAGTCTTCTTTTTTAAACTTCCTATAACTTGGTATATTCAAAGCTTTTGCTATTTCATAAAGTTCTAAAATAGTTTTTGAAGATATAATATCAAATTTAGATTTATTTGGCAAAAAAATCACTCACCTTTCGTTTACTTAAAATTAAAATAAACACAATCAAATCACTAGAAATACTTATGTATTTCAACTGTGGGATATTGGAGTTTTAAATTATTTTTTATAATATAGCTAATTTTTATTTAAATAAATAAAACTAAATAAAATAAAATTTTTTTTTGTGAAAAAATAAATACAAACTAATCAACGAAAAAATAGAAAACAAACCCCAATAAAAACCATTTTTAAAAAATTAAAAGCGGCTATAAAAAACATAAAAATCTACCTGTAATAAGTCTCTCTAGTAGAAAATATACCATGTTAAGATATAAAAACAAGCAATGTAATTAATAATTTAAATGATAAATTGAATATTGTCAAGAGTTTCAATAAAAATTCTATAAGCAAATTGTTTATAGAAAAAATCAATAAAAAACTTATCTTTAAAAAACACCCATTAAATTTATATGTTTAATTTTAGATTTTATAGGTAATTGTGTTACTTTTGTTATTTCATCAACTATAGACATGATCTTTACAGCCTGTTGTTTTTGAGTCTCAAGAGCATCTCTCAAATCATTTTTAGTTATAAAATAATTTTCAAATAATATATCACCTAATAGTTTTTCAGGACTTGTTTTTTCTTGTATTTCAATAGCAGAATAAAGATCTTTTAACTTTAAAACACCATTTCTAATAAGAATTTCACCTACTTTGTCTATTCTTGTTAATATTTCCCATTTTTTATCATTTGTCATAAGTCCCATAGAACCTAAACATTTATCAATTACCAAGTCTTGATTTTTTTGAAAATCTAACAATTTTCTTAGATCTAAATGGTTTATAATATTTTTCTCTAACAAAAATTCCCCTAAGGGAACTAAAGAATTTTGGTGTTCTGTAATTATTGTTAAAAGCTCATCAATATTTAAGTAAGAAAACCTTAATAAAAGTTCTCCTAATCTTTCTCTTTTTGTTAATCGTTCTAACTTTTCTATATCATTCACGCTAGTTAAATTATATTCAAAATAATTAAATGACTTATGACAATAAAATTTAAAAACTTTCTTAATCTTAATATAATAATAACTAAAAGCAATTAAATGTTATCAACATATTCATTCTATAATAAATTATTAACAAATGAAAACTCTTAACCAAATCTTAATAAAAATATAAGCTAATTTTCATATATTTTTTGTGATTAATTTACTTTTGTATTGTAATAAATTAAATTTACATTTATAATTATAAAAAACAAAATCTTTTACAAATTGGAGTGTTGTATCTTGTACTATGTATCATTTGCATTGTTTGCAGCCATATTAATAAACTTATTCATAATAAAATTTTCTGGAAAAAGCACATTATTTTTAGATCCAATGTCTGGAGAAAAAAAACAATCATTTCATAAAGTTGCTACACCTAGAGCTGGTGGGATTAGTATTTATGTAAGCTCTTTATTTTTTAGTTCATTTATATCAAGTAACTTATTTATCAGTATATTATGCTTTTTACCCGCTTTTTTATATGGTCTTTATGAAGACATTTATGGAGATACACCACAAAAAAATAGACTTTTTGTAATGGCAATATGTACAATTTTTGCTATGTTTTTTACAGATATTACAATAAAATCCGCTGGTTTTTTTGATATCCCATTATTTATACAATATCCTCTTACAATAATTGGAGTACTCGGTATTGCGAGTGCAATAAATTTTATTGATGGTCTTAATGGTCTTGCAAGTGGAGTTTCTTTAATAGCTCTTTTATTTATTGGCGTTGCTGCATTATTAGGTAATAATTATGAACTTGCGTATTCAATGTTTTTATTATCAGCTTCTATAGTAGGATTTATGGTTTTCAACTTTCCTTTAGGAAAAATATTTTTAGGCGATGCAGGAGCGTATTTTTTAGGTTATATTTTAGCTTTTTCAGCAGAATCTTTAGCTTATAATGGATCTCAATCATCTGAAATATCACCTTGGTTTTTAGTTGCTCTATTTGGTTATCCAATAATAGAAACAATATATACAATGCTAAGAAGATATAATAGACTCAAAAAAGAAAAAATCAAATTCTTTGAAGCAGAAACTGTTCATCTTCATTCATTAGTATATCTAAATGTATTAAAAAATAATTGGGCTTCATCATTTTTGATACTCTCTGTTTTTTCAGTAATATCAATGATTTCTTTCCAATTTAAAGATTCTCATGTTTATTCAATAGTCGTTTTTGCACTCTCAATTCCATTTTATTTATTATCATACAATTTTGTTAAAAACTTTTCTGAGATAAAAGCTAGTTTTATAAAAAAAGAAAAATCTCTTTCATATCAAGAACATAGAAAAAATAAGAAATCATTAAGTAGTTCTCTAAAATAAAATTCGATTAGTACTTTTTAAAATGAACCTTAAAAAATAGGGTTCATTTTTTTTATAAAAAATTTAATCTTTTATAAATTTAAAAATAGAAGAAATTTTAGTTTTAACATCATCTAAAGGGTTTATTTTTAATGATTTTTGATAATATTCATTTGCATTTCTAAACGCACTTTTGGCTTCATTTAAGTTTTCTTCTTTTAGAAAAACTTTGGCTGCAGAGACAAATGTATCACCTATTTTTGCTAAGGCTTCGGCACTAATTTTACCAGTATGAGCTTCTGCAAGAGCTTTATAGCAATTAGCATAAACAATTAAAGTTTCAGATGATTCTTTTTCTGTAACGGCATCTCTTGCACATTTTAAAGCAAATTTTAAAAAGCCTTGTTTTTTTGAATGATCTTCTTCTGTTTCTGCACATTTAATGAAAGCATCTACAGCTTTTATGTATGATTTTGCAGCCCATTCTCCTTTTGATCTCTGAGCTTCTTTCATATACATATTTCCTAAAAAATCAAGATTTCCTGTTTTTGCTTTAGGTGATTGATTTAGATTTCCAGTTCCTTGAGTAGTTGCTTTTTGTTGTAAAGATTCAGTCTGTGTTTTTATTGGAATACTAGATTGTGTAAAAGTTTGAGTTTGAGGTTTTTGTTGGGGAATACTATAATCAATAAAAATACCTTTTTTGGGATCATATTTAGAATTCAAAACTTTGCACATTAAATCTATTTCCATTATGTTCATTTTTTCAATTTCATAATTTAATTTACTAACTAAATCATCTCTTGTTTCATCTTCAATGGGATATTTTGCTCTTAGTGAAAAAAAGTATTGTAAAACTTCCATTTGAGTATCACTTGCAGCTAAATTAGCTAAAGAGTTTATCATATTATTAATTTCACTATTAGTATTTCTCAAAGCTTCAGGTTGAGTTCTTGATATAAGTGCAATTATATCTCTGATTTTTTTTACTCTTGAATCTTGTTGAAGTCTCAAGTTTTTTTGTTCATTTTCTATTAGTTGTAATACTTTATTTAACAAAACAAAAATATTATTTAGCGATTTTCTAAAATCCTTATAGTCTAGTTTATAATTATCAAGAAGGGATTTTATATTTAGAATAACACCTTTGTATTTATTTATTATGGCTACACAATGAGGTTTATTTTCTGGTAAATAATCGTAGCCAACTTCATAGTTTGCAGCAGTTTCATATAAAACAGCAATACTAGAAAAAAGTTTTTCTTCGTATTTTTCATAAATATCACCTAAAACAAGTTCAATTTCTTCATATCTTTCTAATTCATTGTTTACAAATTTAGTTTCGGGGTCTTTTTCTTCTAATCTTGTTTTTATATTGCCTAAATATTCATGTAGTTCTTTTATTTTATTTTTATAGCTTTCAGCTCTTCCAATTAATTGTGTAACAATATTCCAATTATTTGCCCAAAAATCTACAGTTTCTTCATCAACAGACGTAACTGTACCATAATCTTCTATATTAAAATAAATATCATCATAAACTTGAGTTGAATAATCACTTAGCTCTTCAATTTCACCACGTGTTTCATAAGAATCTAATATTTTAGTACAAAGTATTTCTCTCGCTTCAAGTTCTTCAAGCTCTTCCATTTTTTTGAATTTTTCTTTTTCGTATCTGTATCTTGCATTCAAAAAACCTTTTATTTCATCTTCAATTTTTACTAATTGATGATCACTATACAAAAACTCTACATCATCAGACATATCATTAATTAAAACAGTTGATTTTTTAGCTTTTTCAAGAGATATTCTTTTTTTATCTATATCAAGATTAATTCTGAGTATTTCATCATCAATAGGAGGAATAGTAGTATCTTTTATCTCAGTAATAAGATTTCTTATTTCTTCTGTTATACTTTGTATAGAATTATAAGAAATTTCTTCTTGATTATATGAACCAATAGCACCTTCAAGCTCATCACTTATTTGTTCACTATCATCATAATTTTCTTCAGAATACTCATTTTCTTGATAATTCTCGTCATAATTTTCTTCTTGATATTCCTCTTCAGGATAATCATTATAGTCAGTCATAAACCCTCAAAAAAAACAAATTAAAGTTAACGAATTTTCTATATATTAACACATTTTATCGCTCTAAAAAATATTTATTCTCATCTATTTCAATAATAAATCTTGAAGGTCTTGTTAAAAAAGAGTCCCAAAGAGAAACACTTGATGGCATAGTTAAAAAAAGGTTCTCTTTTGCTCTTGTACAAGCTACATAAAAAAGCCTTCTTTCTTCTTCCAAATCTTCTATTTTATTTAATGACATACTAGAAGGTAAAAGACCATCTAATAAATGAGTTACAAATACAGTGTGCCATTCTAAGCCTTTTGAAGAATGTATAGTTGATAATACAACAGGTTTTTCTTCTGTTTCATCAATTAATGGAGTAGTTTTATCTTGATATTTTGTAGAAGGTGGATCTAATGCAAAATCTGAAAGAAATTTTTCAAGTTTTTCATAATTAGCAGAAATTGTATGAATAACATCTATATCTAAAAGTCTTTCTGCATAATCATCTTCAAGCTTTTTTAATATTTCAGAATAATAATCCCGTAATATTTCTATTTTTTTTGAAATATGAATAAATTCATCTTTTGTTTGGTTTAATACATTAGAAAGATTTTGTAAATCAGGATAGAATTTTTTACCCTTAAAATCATCTAATTCAAAATTCCCATCTTTTTCTTGAATACTATTTATTATTTTACTAGCTGTTGTATTTCCTATATTTGGTACTATTTTTAAAACTCTGTTCCAAGAAACAGTATCATAAGGGTTAAAAATGATTCTTAAATAGGAAATAATATCTTTTACATGTCTTCTTTCTGTAAATTTTATTCCACCATGAACAACATAAGGGATATTCTTTTTTGTTAGTTCTGCTTGAATATAGTTACTATGAAAAGAAGAACGATATAAAACAGCTATTTGATTAAGAGAAATATTTTTTTCTCTGAGATTTAGGATATTACTAACAATAAATTTGGCTTCATCTTGCTCACTAAAAAATTTTTTTATAAAAGGTTTTGCAATTGATTCTTTGTTAGAAAAAAGTTGTTTTTTATAGCCCATAATAGCACTATTAACTATAGAATTTGTAAAATCTAAAATATTTTGATTACTTCTATAATTTTGTTCTATTTTAATTACTTTACAATCTGGGTAAGTTTCTGGAAAAATCAAAATATTTTCAACATTAGCTCCTCTAAAAGCATAAATACTTTGAGAATCATCACCTACTACCATAAGATTTCTATGCTCTTGAGCAATTAAATCAATTATATCTTTTTGAACTGAATTTGTATCTTGAAATTCATCTACCATTACATATTCAAAAGTTTTTTGAACTATTTTTCTAAAATCAGCATTATTTTTTAATGAATCTCTTAAAAATTCCATTAAATCATCATAATCTAATACATTATTTACTTTTTTATATTCAAAAAAAGCTTCTTGAATTATTTTTATTTCTTCCAAAAAATCGTTTAAACCTTTATATTCTTTTTTTATAACTTCTTCTATTGATGTATCGAGGTTTCTAGCTCTTGAAATAATAGTTTGAATTCTATTTTTTTTAGGAAAAGCTTTTTCTTTTTTTCCAAATTTCATTTCTTGTCGAATTAAATCTATTATATCTTCAGAATCAGATGTATCTATTATAGTAAAATTAGGCATCATATTTAAAACTTTATAGTATTTACGTAAAACATAGTTTGCAAAAGAGTGAAAAGTACCTCCCATAACATTACTACACTTATTATCTTTTAAAAGCTCATTTGCTCTTTCAATCATTTCATTTGCAGATTTTTTTGTAAAAGTTAAAAGAAGTATTTTATTTGGTTCAACTCCATTTTCTATAAGATAAGAAAGTCGATAAACTATTGTTCTAGTTTTTCCTGTCCCTGCACCTGCTATAACGAGTAAAGAACCTTTTATATTCTTTACAGCTAAATATTGAGATTTATTTAATTCTTTATGGTATTTTATTTTAAAATCGCTTCTAGGTTCTTCAGAATCATCTTCAAAAATTTTAGATTCAATTTCTTTTGATATTTTATTTAATTTTTCTATTTTTATTTTTGTTTCATTACTTATTCTTGGTTGAATATAGCTTGATATATTTACGCCAAAACTGTTAGTTTTTTTATCTGAAGTTATTATGTCATTAATAATCGTATTTTTTTTTAGGAATTTTTCCCTAAAATTTAATAAAAGGCTTTTTCTTTCCTCTTCAGTTATTTTATCAGACATAATGTACCCAATTAATTAGTTCTTCTTTTCATAATATCATATTTTTTTTTCTAAGGTAAAATGTTAAGATGTAAAATTCTATTTTTATTTTTAAAGCCATATTTACCATTTATTGATATAGATGCTAATCCTTCTGAGAAAAAAGAAACACTATCAAATTGAGGTTCAATAACTACATTAGCTAATTTATCAATAAAGCCATATTTTTTATTAACTATAATAGGAGCTAAACCTTCTTTAAAAATAAAGTCAGCATATTTATAAGGGAGAGGTCCATAGGTATAACGTACAGCAACTGACATTTTTTGAAATTCATCAGATTTAACTACTTTAGATGTAAATATCAAAAAGAATAAAATAAATAATATTTTTACGTTTTTTAACATATTGAATAGTAACCACTAAGTATTCAAATAAAATATACTAACATAAGTTTTAGTTTTTTATCATAATTTATGATGTAATCAATAATCGTATTTTTTTATACGATAAAATGTTAAGATGGAAAACAAAAAAATTTGAAGAGTTAATATTGAATGAATCAAGATATAAATAATCTAATGGTCGAAATACCTAGTGGTAAAATTGAATTAAGAGATGATAGAACAAAAGAGAGATGGATTGTTGAAATTGAAAGTTTTTTTATTATGCAAATTTCCAGTAACTCAAGATTTATATTATGAGGTTATGAAAGAAAATCCAAGTACTTTTAAAGGTTATAAAAAACCTGTTGAAACAGTAACTTGGAAGGAAGCTGTAATTTTTTGTAATTCATTATCTATAAAATCAGGACTAAAACCTTGTTATTCATTTACTACTGATACTGAAGAAATATTTTTTGATTCAAAAAAAGATGGATTTAGATTACCAACTGAAGCAGAATGGGAATATGCATGTAAAGCAGGAAATAAAGAAATTAGATATGGTGAATTAGATTTAATTGCTTGGTACAAAGAAAATTCAGAAAAAACAACTCATGATGTTGGGATGAAAGATCCTAATTCATGGGAACTTTATGACATGTTAGGAAATGTTTGGGAATGGTGTTCTGATATATATGATGAAACCGTTTATGGATCTTATCGTATTTTCAGAGGTGGTGGTTGGTATGATGAAGCGAGATGTTGTATGGCAACTAATAGAAGAAGAAGTCACCCTACATTATTTAAAATAGATGATCTTGGTTTTAGAATTGCAAAAAATATAATAAAAAAATAAAACTAGATTTTATTTTGGTTTTATAAAATAAAAAAAAATATAAATTCTTTTAAAGAAAAAATTTTATTATTGAAATTTAGTTGCTTAAAATATATAAAAATAGGTAGAATGATATAACAAATATTGATTTACTTGAGGGATAAAAATGTCAATTTTTGGTAACTTAATGACCGCAATGGTTACGCCTTTTGATAAGGATTTAAAAGTCGATTACAATAAAGTTCAAGAACTTGCTGTTTTATTAGTAGAAAAAAATAAAACAACTAGTATTGTTGCCTGTGGAACTACAGGTGAATCACCAACATTAACAAAGGACGAAAAAATTAATATTTTTAAATCTGTTAAAGAAGCACTTAAAGGAAATAATTGTTTAGTAGCAGGTACTGGTTCTTTTAGTACTCAAGAATCAATCGATTTATCAATTAAAGCCGAAGAAGTTGGAGCTGACGCTCTTTTAGTTGTTAATCCATATTATAATAAACCAGATCAAAGAGGTCTTTTTGAGCATTTTAAATCTATTGCTCAAAGCGTTTCGATTCCTGTTATTTTATATAATCATCCTGGAAGAACAGGTGTTTGTATAGAACCAGAAACAATTGAAAAACTTTCTGAAATAAAAAATATTATGGGCGTAAAAGATAGCTCAGGAAACCTTGGTTTAGTTGAACAATATAAATTAAGAACTCATGATAATTTTAAAATATATAGTGGAGATGACCCTCTAAATTTTGTTGTCCAATGTTTAGGTGGTTCTGGAGCAATAAGTGTTGCTTCTCATGTAGCAGGTTTAGAAATTTCTAAAATGTTTGAATTGTTAGAGCAAAATAAAATAGAAGAAGCTAGAAAAATCCATTATTCATTGATAGATTTATTTAAAGTTCTTTTTATTGCACCTAGTCCTGCTCCTACAAAATATGCACTCAGCTTATTAGGTTTTGATGCTGGTGGAGTTAGGCTTCCTCTAATGGAAATGACTGAAGAACATAAAAACAAAGTAAAAAAAATAATTAATACATATTTAAATAAATAAAAATGAAACTATCAAAGAAAATAATAAGAGAAAATGAAAGTATTTTAGAGCCTAAAGGATTACAAGTAATACCATTAGGTGGCTTGGGTGAAATTGGTAAGAACATGATGGCTATTCGCTATCAGGATGATATAATCGTAATAGATGTTGGTCTTGGTTTTCCTTCTGAAGAGCATTTTGGGGTTGATTATATTGTTCCTGATACTGATTATCTAATAGAAAATCAACGAATGATAAAAGGAATAATATTAACTCATGGTCATGAAGATCATATTGGTGGTATAAATGATTTTTTAAAAAGATTTTCCACTGAAATACCTCCCATTTATGGAACAAAGTTAACATTAGGATTAGTAGAAGATAAATTAAACTACAAAAATATTACAGGTAATGTTTCTCTCAGAGTAATACAAACAAGACAAAAAGTTCAATTAGGTTGTTTTAAAATAGAGTTTTTAAAAGTTTGTCATAGTATTGCCGACTCTATCGGTGTTGCAATAGAAACACCTATTGGAAATGTTATACATACGGGTGATTTTAAACTAGACCCAACTCCTGTTGATGGTGAACTTACAGATTATTATAAGTTTTCTGAATATGGCGAAAAAGGTGTTTTATTATTAATGTCAGATAGTACAAATGTAACAAGACCTGGTTTTACTCCTTCAGAAAAAGAAGTTGCTCCTGCATTAAGAAATTCTATTGGAACAGCCACTGGAAGAGTTATTGTAACTACTTTTGCATCTAATATACACCGAGTTCAACAAATAATTACTATTTCGGCAAAATTTAATAGAAAAATAGCTCTTGTTGGAAGAAGTATGGAAAGAGTAACTAAAAAAGCTATTGAAATGGGATATTTAAACCCTGAAAACGCTGTTTTTGTAAAATTAAGTGAATTAAATGATTGTCCCGATAATGAGATAACAATAATTACAACAGGCTCTCAAGGTGAGCCAATGTCTGTATTAACAAGAATTGCCAATGGAGAACATAGAATAAAAGCTTCTGAAGGAGATACTATAATAATCTCTGCTGTTCCTATTCCTGGAAATGAAAGATCTGTTTTTAATACCATAAATAAACTTTTTTCAAAAGGTGCTGAAGTTGTCTATGAAGCTCATAACCATCTTCATGTTTCTGGACATGCAAGTGTAGAAGAATTAAAAATGATGATAAATTTAGTTAAACCCAAATTTTTTATGCCAATTCATGGAGAAACAAGACATTTAATTCATCATTGCGAATTATCAGAAACTTTAAATTTAAATCCTCAAAATACTTTTGTGTTAAAAAATGGAGATGTTTTAGAACTAACAAAAGAAAATGCTGAAGTTGTAGGAAATGTTTCATCAGGTGTTGTTCTTATTAATAATTCAGGTATTGGTAATTTAGAAGAAAATGTACTAAGAGATAGACAAATTATATCTAAAGATGGAATTATATTTGTTTCTATTACTTTTAATAATGATTTGCAGATTACATCTAACCCAATTTTAAAATCAAGAGGTGTTATTATTGGGGATGATAGTTATGAAAGCTTTTATATAGCCGCAGGTCTTTATTTAAGAGAAAATTTAGATAAATATATTGAAAGTGTTTCTGATAAAAATACTATAAAACTAAATAGAATTGTTAAAACTATTTTGGGTGAATATGTTTATTTAGCAACA
>JBBTGK010000040.1:0-33349 GCA_038060635.1 Cyanobacteriota bacterium
TAGATTATATCGTGAAGAGCTTTTAATGTCAAAATTTCGTAAACATATTTAAATAACTGAAATCTTAATTTATAATATTTGTTTTTATGTTAATAGAATTAAATCTTAAATTATCAAAAAAAATAACAGTATCTATTTTATTTAAATATTCATATTTATTGAACTAACTGGACAACCAGCCATAGCTTCTTTACATTGTTCAATTTCTTTATCATTTTTTGGTTGTGCAAAAACATAAGCATGACCATCATTTATTACAAAGAAATCTGGTGCTGCTGCTGGACAAGCATCGCAAGAAATACATTTATCGTCAACATAAAATAAACCAGCTACATTTTCTGGATATACTGCTGAACCATCAGGAGAAGTTGCAGGTAACGCTTTAGCTCCACCAGAAACTTCTGTTACAACTTCTTCAGTTTTTACTTCTTCTACAACAGTTGAAACTTCTTCTTGTTTTTCAGGAATAAAAGATTTAAGCATTGCCTTAATTTCTGCCATTTTATCTGGTGAAACTAAAGAAATCATATCTTTTAAATTTTTAATTTCTTCTTCTACATCTAAAGAAGCCTCTTCTTTTTTAACTTCAACTTTTTCTACTGGTTTCTTAACTTCAACTTTGGCTTCAACTTTTGGAGGTGCTGCTGCCGCTGCTGCCATAACATCTCCATTACTACCGATTGCAGAAACAGGGCAACCTGATAAGGCTGTATTACATTGTTCTATTTCTTCTGGAGTTGTTGGTTGAGCTGTAACAAAAGCATGTTGAGCATTGAGTTTAAAAAATTTCGGAGCTGCTACAGCACAAGCATCGCAAACAATACATTTTTCATCAACATAATATTTTCCTGGTTTATTATTTGGATATCTTTTACTCCAATCAGCTGCTCCTCCAGCAGAACCAGATCCTTTTTCATCAGGTTTTCTTGTAAGAGCAATTCTTTCTTCAACTTCTTTTAAAATTTCTTCTAAAACTATAAAGTTAGGAGTTTCTTGTATATTTCTATTTCCTTCTTTATAATATTCAGATATTTTAGCTTCTAAAAGATCAATAAACATTTCCCATTTATCATATTCTAAACCTTGAGTGTACATATTTTTTAAAAACTTAGTTGAAAGTTCTTTATCAGTTTGATTAACAAATGTACTAACATTAGTTGAATCCATAGGACTTAAAGAAGCATAAGAGGTATTTTTTAATTTTCCTACTTTTACTCTTAATCCTGAAAATATTGCAAAAGAAACACTTCTTGTATATTCTGTGGCCTCTCTTTTTGTATAAAAAGTTAAAGAATTATTAGCTCCTATTACAATTATTTTTTGAGCTTCTTTTACAAATGAAGAATATAATGAACTTTCATTTATTGTGGTTACTTCTAAAAATTTTTCTTCTGTTTCTATATAATTTAGGTATTTAAATTTTCTATTTTTAACATCAAACCATTGGTAAGGTCTTAATAATAAACGCTCATAACATTCTTTATGTTTTTCAAGAGCATCAGATTTACTATCAGAATATCCATGAATAATCTTATTTTGACCGTCAGTTATAACGGTGCAGAACTTACGACTACTAAGGTCGCTAAGTAAAGAATCTAATAGATTAAATTCTACTGAGTATGTATCAACCTTAATATTAAGGTATTTATCTTCTCTTATAGGTTCGTTTTTTATTTTCATAAGAGTTATATATCTCGCTACAACATAATTTTATACAATTTTAGGTAAAAAATTATAACACAAAACATGGCTTTATAAATTAATCTTAAACAATATTTTTATTTTATTAATAATATGGGGGATTGTCTAAAAAGTGTATTTTTTATAAAATTATAAGGTTGAAACCCAGTGTTTCTGTAGGAACGTTTTATGAAAGGCACTCTTTTTAGAGAGGGCCGCCTTTTTATTAAAAATATTTTTTTTATTCATAATTAAGAACATTTTAAAGTATTCTATAAGTAAATATTTTAAAATTACTTACAAATAGATAAAACACCACTCATTAAACCATTATTAAAAGAATTTTCATTGATATTGTGAATTGCATATATCAATATTAGATAAACATTTTTCTTTTGATTTATATTCTTTTGAATTATCTATATTTTTATTGTAAATAATAATATTTTCTGCAATTGAATAAGGTATTTTGTATAAAAAAAATATTATTAATATAATAAACAAAGAATAAATTATTCTAAAATTTTTTGAGTTCACTTTATTAAAATATTTGTTAAAATAATAATATTAATTATAACCTTTTTATTTTTATGCTCTGGGATTTATTTCTACAAAAAATCTAAAAAATTATTAAAGATATTTTATATTTTTTGACTAGTAGTAATTTTATTTGTATTATGCTATTCTAAATCCTATTATTATTGTATTTAAGTAATATATAATTAATTTTTTCAAAATAGCTTGTATTAGGAGTTTTTACTTTGTATAAAAAAATAAAAAAATTCTCTTTAGCTGTATTAATAGCAACTTCTATTTCATTAAATTCGTACTCAAAAAACACTGATATTTATACTGAAGCTATTGATAATTTAAAAGAATATTTAAAAATTAATACAACTAATCCCCCTGGAAATGAAATAAAAACAGCTAAGTTTTTAAAAAAACTTTTAGATAAAGAAGGAATTGAAAATAAATTTTTTGATTTGGGTAATAACAGAGCTAATGTATATGCAATTTTAAGAGGTGATAATAGCAAAAAACCTATAATAATGCTTCATCACATGGATGTAGTTCCTGCGGATAAAAAATATTGGAAAGTAGATCCTTTTTCAGCTAAAGTAATAAATGGTGAACTATATGGAAGAGGAGCTATTGATATAAAAGGTAAAGGCATTGTCGATTTAATGACAATGATCCAACTAAAAAGAAGTAAAGTTAAATTAAAAAGAGATTATATTCTTTTAGCTGTAGCAGATGAAGAAGTTAATTCTATTGGTTCAAAATGGTTTATAAAAAATAAACCTGAACTTATAAAAAATGCAGAATATCTTATTGATGAAGGGGAATCTATAAAAGAAGATGATAAAGGAAATATTTTATATGCAGCTATTGGTGTAGGCGAAAAATCACCTTTATGGTTAACACTTACTTTTACAGGTAAACCAGGTCATGGGTCAGTTCCATTTGAAGATTCGGCTGTAAATAAAGCAATAAAAACAGCAAATAGAATACTTGAATATAGTAAAAAAATTGATTTTAGTGTTATTGAAGGTTTAGAAGAAAATATAAAATTACAATATAAAGGAGATTTTTCTAAATTAAAAGGCTATGATGTTGATATAAAAAAAGCAATGAAAAATAAAGATTTTTTAGAAGAATTAGCAAAAAATACAACAATTAACGCTTTATTAAGAAATACTATCTCAATAACAGGAATGAAAGGTAGTGATAAAATAAATACTATACCAAATGAAGCTTCTTTAAGTTTAGATTGTAGATTGATTCCTGGAAATAGTAAGGATGATTTTTTACTAGAACTTAAAAAGGTTATTAATGATAATAGTGTAAAAATTAAAATAGAAGAATTTTATAATGCTAAATATACAAAAATAAATACAGAATATATAAAAGTTCTAGAAAAAGTGATAAATAAAAGAAAATCAGGTACAAAAGTTATCCCTACAATTTTTACTAGTTCTACTGATAGTTCTTTATATAGAGAATTAGGAATAAATGTTTATGGTTTTGAATCTTATAAAATTACAGAAGATATTTCAGAAACTGCTCATGGTAATAATGAAAGAATCAAAATTGATAATATTAAGTTTGGAATAGATTTATTGTTAGATACTGTAAAAGAGCTGAATAAATAAAATACTAGGTAAATTAAATTTTTATAGATCACTCCAAGACATACTCATTTATAGATATTGCTACTAAAGCATTTTAGAGATAAAACTGTAAAATATGAAAACGATAAACCAATCATAGGTATTTTATTTTGCAAAAATAAAAGTAAAATAACTGTTGAATATGCACTTGAATTAGTAAATCATCCAATTAGTGTATCAACATATAGTTATTCTAAATTACCTGAAGATATTGCAAGATATTTACCTAATGAGAGTTATTTAAGTATAATTTTATCAAATGATAATGATATTTTACAGTAAAATCCATAGTTAAAAAACCAGTTAAAAACTTTCTTTTTTTATCTCTAAAAATATGAATAAAATATGAATATCTATGTTATAATAAAATAGTTTTTACAAAAGATATTATTTTATTTTTATAGAAAAGGATAATTAAATGACAAAAATTAAATTTTTATACTTTTTAATAGCTTTTATGATTTACTCTCAAGATGCAATGGCTTCTCCAGGAGGAATAGTTTTTAAAGCAATTGAAAAAAGTTTTTGGGCTCAAATTGTTTTATTATTCTTATTTATAATTTTTTCTCCATTAATATTGTACATAACATATGCTGAAAGGCTTAAAATAAGAAAAACTTATAGTGATTTAAGAAAAATTGCTAAGATAGATGATAATTTTGATTGGATGCATTTAAAAGTAAGAATTAATGATTCTTTTTTAAGAGTTCACTCTGCTTGGAAAAAAGAAGATATGAAACTTGCCTCAGAATGGATGACAACATGGTATTGGCAAAACCAACAATTAGTTTATTTAGATCAATGGGAAGAAGAAGGTTTAATAAATATATGTAGAGTTAAAGAAATTAACACAATTAAACCAGTATATGTAGAATTTAAAACTGCTGGAAACGGTTCAAGAGTAGTAGTAGCAATTAATGCACTTATAGAAGATTATTTATTAAAAAGAAATACTCAAGAAATTATTGAGGGTGAAAAAGGATTTAATTATAGAGAAACACTTTGGACATTTATATTAAAAGATAATAAATGGCTCTTAGAAAATATTGAAGCTTCATTAACATTATCTGAGTATGTAAAATTAAGGAATGTTGTTTCAGAAAAAGAAGCGGTTGCTAAAAAATCATAAATATTTATTGTTTTATTTTAAAATAAGATAAAGACGAGCCTCCAACCATAAGAGCTGTTTTATCTGATTCTGAAAAATTAAAATTAATTAAAATTGAAAAATAGTATTTTTTGTCATATTCTAATTTTATATTTTGGTTTTTTCTATTTTCATAACTCCATTCGAAAGTATTAGTAGATAATTCTGAATATTTATGTATATAATTAAAATTTTCATCAAAAATAAGTAAATCATAAGATTTAGCATTTTCTGCTGGATTCCAACTAAAATTGATATTATCATTATCTTTAAAAATTTTATCATAAGGTTTTAAATCAGATTTCCAACGTATATCCATATCTTTTAGTAAAATATTTGAATCTTTTGTATAGACAAATGATTTTGTTGTTAAAAAAAGAAAATAAGAATCTGTAAAATTATCATTAGGGGAATACATAGATCTAGTATAATTTATTCTTTCATCTTTTGTTGATAAAACAAAAACAACCCTATAAGTTCCATCTCCTAGTTCTTCAAATTGATATTCTCCAGAATTCTTAAATTTATTTATAATTTTATCACTTTGAACATTTTCTTTACCATGCTCTATAAGAACTACAGATGCTTTTGTATCTATTAAATTATTTTTATTTTTAATTAAACCTTTTATTGAACTACTTAATATAGGACTTTTCAATGCAATATCTTTTTTTAAAATAGATATTTCTGATTTATTTACCTTGTAATCAGAATTACATGAAAAAAAAGAAGATAATCCAATTGTAAGTAAAATTTTTATTATTTTCATAATTTATCTAATATTATAATAACTTTCAATATTATAACTTAAATATTTTATTTGATGAATAATTAGAATCTAAACTATAATAATCTAGTTTCTAACAATATAAAGATATTTTTTTAGGAATAAAAACACAACGTATAACAAATATCATAAGGCGGTTTGATAAATCAAACCCCTATGAATAAATCAATTTATAATTACTAATTCACAAAGAGTATTATTTTTTCTTTAAAGCATATAAGAGAGATGTTTATGAGAAATATTATCTTTCATGTTATTCATAATAAAAGAATAATTCTCTATAGATTCTGTTATATCCAAGCATCTTTCAACTTCATTTTTTTGAACAAAATAACAATTAGAAGGTAAAACAAAAGATTGAGATAATTCTTGCTCTGTTTTATCTGACATTATTATTACAGGAACAACATTAAAATCGTGATTATTTTTTATAATTGATAAAAATTCTTTTGAGTAATTACTTTCTATATTTACGATAATTAAATAATTAATTCTTGACCCTTTTATTTCCATATCATTCTTAGTAATATCAACAGCTTCTATACCATCTCTAAAAGTATATATTTTATTTACAGAACTTCTTTGTGATAACAAGCTTTCTAGCTTTTCAGAAGTCCTAAAATCTTGATCTAAAAGAATTACATTTATAAAAGGTTTTGATCCAAACATCTTCATTTTCTGTTTACCTCGTTGTAAAAGAAAAATTACATTAATTATATTGTATCAAAAAATCACAATACTATGATAAAATAATAAATTAATAAATAAAAGTTTTTGTTTAGTACATTTATCCTAATTTTGTATTTATTTATTTAAGATGATAGAAAAATATTTACCTAAAGATATACTAATTTCTTTTTCGGAAGCGGATATTTTTAGAATTGAAAATATAACAAGAGAACTAGAAATCTCCTTAAGGGATTTTTGTGATTTTATTGTTGTTTTTTTACAAGAAAATTATTTAGATCAAAAAATTGATTTATTATTAATGTTTTACGAATATATTTTACAAAGAATTCCATTTGAAATAGATGAACTAACTGAAAATGATATATTTATAAATAGTGATTTAAATTATGAAAATATTTTTTTAGATGAAGTGGTAGTAAAAAATTCAAACAAAAATATAATGTATTTTTTGAAAAAAGAAACTATTCTAAAAATAACTAAAATAATAAATCAAATTCCAGAAAATGAAAAAACAAAAACCATAAAATGGTTCGTTAATGAAATAAAAAGATGTAATCAAATATTAAACTAAAACTATGAAAATATTTATCTTAGGTGCAACAGGGTTAATAGGTCAAAAGCTTGTAATAGATCTATTAAGAAAAAATTACGAAGTTTGTCTTTTATCTCGAAATGTAAAAAAAGCAAAGGAACTTTTTCCTGATATTGTAGAAATTATTGAAGGAAATCCATCAAAAGAAGGTATTTGGCAAGAAAAAATAAAAGAAGCTGATATTGTTATAAATCTTAGTGGTGAAAGTGTTTCTCAAAGATGGAATGCAAACGTAAAAACTAAAATATATGATAGTAGAATTAACTCTACAAAAAATATAGTTTCAGCATTAAGTGATGAGAACAAAAAAACAAAGTTATTAATTAATGCTTCAGCAGTTGGTTTTTATGGTTTTCAAGAAGATGATAGAGAATTAAATGAAAATGAAACTCAAGGTAATGATTTTTTATCTTATCTTTGCAAAGATTGGGAAAATCAAGCCCTTAAAGCTAAAAAATTTGGAGTAAGAGTTGTAACACCTAGAATAGGTATAGTTTTAGCAGAAAAAGGTGGAGCTTTAGAAAAAATAATTTTACCTTTTAATGCTTATCTCGGTGGTTATACTGGTAATGGAAAACAATGGGTTCCATGGATTCATCTTGATGATATTGTAGGTCTTTTTAATTTTTGTATTGAAAATGAAAATATAAATGGAGCAATAAACTTTACCGCTCCAAAACCAGAAAATATGAAAGAAATGACTAAAATAATAGGGAAAATATTAAAAAGACCTTCATTTTTTCCTGCCCCAACAGTTTCTCTAAAAGCTATGTTTGGAGAGTTTTCAGATTATTTAGTTACAGGGCAAAGAGTAATTCCAGAAAAAGCCTTAAAAAATAACTATAAATTTGAATTTGAAAATATTGAAAAAGCATTATTAAATCTTTTAGAATAATTTTTTGCTATAATACAATAAGATATATTAACCTGAAGCTAAAAAAATGAACTATAACATTAATAAAACAATATACCCTTTTGAAGGTAAGTATCTTGATCTTACAGATATAAAAATTCATTATCTTGATGAAGGTAACGGAGACCCTGTAGTAATGCTACATGGAAACCCAACTTGGTCAATTTATTATAGAGAATTGGTAAAATCTTTAAAAAATGATTTTAGATGTATAGTTCCAGATCATGTTGGTTGTGGATTATCTGATAAACCAACTGATGAGAATTATGAATACTCCCTAGATCAAAGAATTAATGATGTAGAAATGTTATTACAATATCTAAAAATATCTAAAAATATAACATTAGTTATGCACGATTGGGGTGCAATGATAGGAATGGGATATGCTGCTAGACACCCAAAATCTGTAAAAAAACTAGTTATTATGAACTCTTTTGCTTTTACCATTCCAGAAGAGAAAAAACTACCTATGAGCATGAGATTTTTTAGAAATACTCATATTGGATCAGCTTTTTTAAGACATTTTAATATTTTTACCTCAATGTTTTCTGTTGGTGGAACGACAAGAACTTTAATGGATAATGATGTAAGAGAAGCATATCAAATTCCTTATGATAACCAAACTAACAGAATAGCACTTCAAAGATTTATGGAAGATATGCCAATAAGTGGAGATGAAAAAAGCTATGATTTAGCTAAAGAAATAGAGCAAAAACTTGAAAAATTTAATAAATTACCATCTTTAATATGTTGGGGAATGAAAGACAATCTTTTTGATGAAAGTATTTTATCAGAATGGTTAAAGCATTTACCAAATGCCAGTGTAAAAAAGTTTGATGATTGTGGTCATTATATCCTTGAAGATGCTACCAATGAAGTAGTAAATATTATAAGACAATTTTTGAATACTAATTAAAACTATGCTAATAAGAAAACCTGCTTTTGCAAATATGTTTTATACAGGAAATGCTAAAGAACTTGAAAGACAAGTTAATAGTTTTATTGATGATTCGATTGATGTTCCTTTAGAAGGTGAGTTAAAAGGTGTTATTTCGCCTCATGCAGGTTTTATATATTCAGGAATTGTAGCTGGTTCAGCTTTTAAGCAAATTAAAAGAATGAATCAAAACAAAACAAAAAAAGTTATAATACTTGGTCCAAGTCATAGATTTCCTCTTAAAGGTGTAAGCGTTTGTGCTTATGATAAATTTTTAACTCCTTTGGGTGAAATAAAAGTTTCAGAAATTGCAAAAGAACTTGCTTCAAAATTAGGTTTTATTGAATATGCAGATTCTCAAGAACATTCTTTAGAAGTTCAACTTCCTTTTTTGCAATTATCATTAAATGATTTTGAAATTATACCTATTATGATTGGTTCTATAAATGTTATTTCACTTGCAAATTTTCTTAAACCTTATATAGATGAAGATACAATATTTGTTATAAGTACAGATTTAAGTCATTTTTTTACTTATGAAAAAGCAATAGAAATAGATAATATTTGCAATAAGGCAATTCCTGCACTAGATACAGATACTATGATAAAAAGTGGTGATGCTTGTGGAATTTATGGTGTTTTGGCCTCTATGTTTTTGGCAAAAGATTTAGGTTGGAAAGCAGATTTTTTAGATTATAAAAACTCTGGTGATACAGGAACAGATAAATCTAGAGTTGTTGGATATGGAGCTTATGCTTATAGTAGTAAGTAATTTTTTAAGATTTTAGAAAAAACAAAAAAATAATGATTTTATTCATTATACGAACAATTATTTTAATCCAAATGTAGAGACGCATTGCAATTCGTCTCTAAGAGTATTAACAAAACCATAATTAATTAACAAAAAAATTATTTCAAAAAAAAATAAAAAATATATTTTTCTTTAAGTATAAATAACAAAAAAGCATGATAAATTATTATTAATCTATAATTAATAATAATGAGAGCAGAATTTTAGAAAAAAATAGATGCAAACTAATAAAAAGTTAAGAGATAAATCTTCTGGTTCAGGATTTAGTTCTTACAGAATAACAAGTTATTTGACACTATCTCAAACAACTGCCTCCAAACAAGCCCAAGAAAAGGGTGAGGATTTGGAGTTAGGAAATGACATGTTTGATGAGGGTGTATTAGTTGCGACCGATTTAGACCCAAGAACTGTTTCAAAAAAGAAAAAAGATAAAAAAGGTAAAAATAAAAAAACTCGTAAAATTGAGTCTCCTGTTCAAAAAATAAAAAAGAACCTTGCTAATATCAAAGACATGTTTACAAATACTATTATGTATCCTTTTAGTGTTTTTGCTTTCTATTTAGATATTGTTTTAGATAATATTGCATTAATTACCCAAAACATGGGAGCAATTCTTGCTCTTGCATATAAAGCGGTTGTAAGACAAGCTCAAGAAAGTGAGTTTTTTCAAGGAAAAGAAATTGAAGAAGAACTTCCTGAAGGCGAACAACAAGAAGAAGAAGAGCAACAAGTTGAGAATGTTTTTGACCCAAATCAAGGTAGTGTAAAAGATGAGAATGGAGAAGAACTATATAATCAATACGATGATCAAGGAAATAAAAAAATTAGTTTTTTAGATTTACATGAATTTAATATCACTTTTACAGATAATAAAAACAGTGCCTTATTTAGCTTTGATATAAGAAAAACTCAAAGTTATAGACCAAGTCCTATGGTTATAGATCCTATTGCAACAAAAACAGCAATAGAAGCCATAAAAGAATGTGCTGAAAGAGCAGCTTCTATTCCACCAGCAATGGAAGGACCTTATGCAAATATTCCGTTATCTGCTGTTTTATCTAATATTGGTGAATCTGATTTACAAGCTTTTTTGAGATATGTAAAAGTTTATCCAGGAAATTATGTAGGTAGAAATTTAAAAATTTCTGAAACATTTGCTACTTGGATTGTTTATGGAGCTCCTAGTCCTTAATTTAATTTTTTTCATTATTTAATGAAATTGAATTAATATTAGATAATGCAATTATTGACATTAAAGCAAAAAAAGAACATTTAGAAAATATAAAATATAAAATGTTTTAACTATTATTGATAAAAAATAGCAAGTATAATTTTTTTTTATACTATAATAATAAAAAAGATTTATGTATAAAAAATATTAACATGAAAAAACTAAAATTATCTTCTTTAATATGCTCATCTTTATTTGTTTTAGCTTCATGCCAAAATTTTACTCCTAATGAAAATAATAATGAAACAGAAAATTCTAAAATAAATTCTGTTATTAGTTCTATAGAAGTTAAGGAAATAAATTCTTCTAATGTTTCTTTATCAAATATTGACTCAGCAATTATTGTTTCAGCTTTAACAGGTGGCGATATTGAAAAACCAAATAAACAAAAATTATATTTCAGTTTTGATGAAAAAGAAAATAACCTTTTAGGTAATGAGCTTTCCTTTGGAGAATCAAATTTAACAAAATCTATTGATAAAAGACATCATAAAACTCTTAAAGAATTTTTAAAAGAAAAAGAAATGGTAAAAAAAGCTTATTTATCTGGTAAAAAAGTTTATTCTTCTTTAAAAACATCTGAATCTATTTTAAAAGAAGGAAAAGAAATAATATTTAATGTTCTCAAAGATGATGAGCATTATGATAAAAAACCTTCTATTCTATACAAAATATCAAAAAAAGCCAACTTTTGGATTGATAAAGAAGTTGTAGGAACATTAGATGAAAAAGCTATAAATAAATCTATAAAATATTGGGATGAAAAAGCATATCCTATTGTAACCTCAAAATTTGGTGTTGCCCCTTTACCACCTAATGATGTCGATGGTGATGAAAAAATAAATTTATTTATAACTCCTCTTAAAGAACAAGGTTTATTTGGTTATTTTGATTCTACAGATGTAATAAATGAAGATAATAGCCCATATTCTAATAAAACAGATATGTTATATATAAACTCAAATGTTTTTAAAAAAGGAGAAGTAAATGAAGATGCAGCAAATGGAACTTTAATTCATGAGTTTCAACACATGGTTAACTTTAATAATAAAGTAACATTGAGATTAAATAATAAAAAAGAACCCATTTATGAAGATAGATGGTTAGATGAAGGAATGTCAACCTATGCAGAACAATTGGGTGGTTTTGGTTTACCTAAAAATGATCTTTTTTCTGCAAGTTATCTAAGTGATTTTTTTGATAATCCATCTAAAGTTCAAGTTATTACTAATGATAGCGGTTTAAATTATGGAGCATCATTACTTTTTGTTCTTTATTTAGTAGAACAATATGGTGAAGGTGTTTTAAATAAATTAACTATAAGTGATAAGGGTGGAATTGCTAATGTAGAAGCCGTTACAGGAAAAGAATTTAATAAATTATTTAGAGATTGGGGAACAGCTCTTTTATTAAGTGGTTCTGGTAAAAATAAGAAATTCGATTTTAAATCAGTTAATTTGCATAAAAGTTATGGACAATATAATCTTGATGGAATTAATTTATCAAACATAGTTGAAAATCCAAATAAAAAAATTGGATATAACATGTTTAACTGGAGTATAAATTATTTAAAAATAAATAATTTAAAAAAAGCTAACCTTAATATGAATATAAAACATAATAATACTGGTGTTTTATCTAATAATTTAGTTAAATTAAAATAAATCCCAGAGTACGGTAACCCTTTTTGTATTAAAAACAAAGTTGTGAATAACGATATTTAGTAGAGACAAATTGCAATGAGTCTCTACGAGGTGTTATTAATAAAATAAATTACTAGATTATTTAAATTTCTATGTTCTATTAAAAAATTCTTCCATAATAGCAGGAATTTCTTCTTTTGCGTCTTCTAAAACATAATGACCAGCTTTATAAAAAATCTTTACTTCTGCATCTGGGAAATGTTTAGTCCATTCATGTAAAAAATGATGATCAAAAACAAAATCTTTATTTCCCCAACAAATCAATTTTGGAATGTCTTTTAATTTATAAAGGTTTTGGGTTGTTTCTTCTAAAATATCATAACCTTTATCTTTTGGAAAAAGAGGAATATCTTGAACAAATTTCAATGTAGCTATTCTTGTTTCTGGAGTATCATAAGGTGCTCTAAAAGCTTGTCTAGTAGCTTTATCCATTTTTTTATCTGTACATCCTACATGAGAAGCAAAAAAACTAAACGCATTAAAGTTTTTTACCAAAAAAGAACCTAATTTTGTATCTCTACATAACCAAATACCAACAGGTATTTTTTTACTTTTTGGAATAGTAAAACCAGCCGTATTAAAAATAACCATTCTTTTTATTCTTTCAGGATTTCTAACTGCAAAAATAGTACCAATTATTCCTCCCCAATCATGAACGACTAAAGTTATATTTTTTAGATCTAAATGTTCAACTAATTTTTCAAGATCTAATACTCTTTGAAAAAAAGTATATTCATAATCAGCTGGATCTGGCTTATCAGAAAAACCACAACCAATATGATCAGGAGCAATACATCTATAGTCTTTTTTAAAATAATCGATTAAATTACGATAATAAATAGACCATGTAGGGTTACCATGTAACATTAACAATGGTTCTCCAGAACCCTCATCAACATAATTATATTTTAAACCATCTAAATCATAAAAATTATTTTTAAATGTGTAAATGTCTTTTAATTTTTCTAATCTCATTTAAAATGCCACTTCCATAAGATTACAATTTATACCACTTCCTATTCCGCCCAAAAGGATTCGTTCACCTTTTTTTATTGTTCCATCAGAAATAGCTTTAGAAAGTGTAAAAACTACTGAGGCTGGTCCCATATTACCAAAGTTAGGGTATGTTTTATAAAATTTAGAGAAATCTGTTTCCCATACTTCCATAACTTTTCTACTATATATTTCTCCAACTTGATGACAAATATAATGATCAAATTGTTTTTTATCCCAATCATATTTTTCAGCTCCAAATTTTATTGTTTTTGAAGCAAGTTGCAATCCATAAGTTAATAATTGATTTCCATCGGTCATAACTTTTTCAACTTGACCAATACAAAGTTTATTATGCTCATCTTTGGTATCACTCAAAGCAACCGATGATATTATTTTAGGTGCATTAGAAGGAGCTAATTCAGATTTACATAAAATCATTGCTGTTGCACCTGAACCCATTGTAAGGTTTGCAAAAACTAGTCTAAAATCTTTTTCTGTTAAATTATCTTTTTTTATAAAATCTATAGCATTATTTGTAAAATTACTCGATGTTTCTCCGTTTGTAATAAGAACATAATCAACTTTACCAGTTTCTATTAATGTAGAACCCATATCAATGGCAGTAACAAAACCAAGACAAGCATTACTTATATCAAAGTTTATGCAATCATCTCTTAGTCCTAAATTTCCATGAACTAATGAAGCAACTGATGGTTCTATAAAATCTCTGGTTACTGAAGTATTAATAATAATATCTATTTTAGATTTATCTAAATTGGCTTTTTCTAATGCTAAAACAGCAGCTCTTGTTCCACTTTCACTAGATTTGAGATCTTTTTTAGCCCAAACACGTCTTTCTTTTATCCCTGTAAGAAGAGAAATAAAATTAGATCTTTGAGTAAATTTTTCTACATAAGGAAAAAGTTCTTTTTCTATACTTTCAGAAGAAAGTATTTCTTCCGCTTCAATGTCGCATACACTTAAAATTGATACACCAGTAAACTGCATTTTTTATTCTCTTAAAATTTTCTTGAATAACATTATCCTATTTATTGTATAATTTTTTGAAAAAACATCAAGTTAAGTATAATAAAATTAAGTACTATTAATCGTTACTATTGATTTTGTATATGTTTTCGTAATAATTAAAATTAATGAGCTATATTTACAACATAATTTTTCTGTAAATTTTTTGTAATTTCTTTATATCAATTTTTCGTGAAATATGTTAAGATATTATTAATCAATTAAAAATTATAAAAAATAGGTACTAATAATGTCAAAACAAGCTTTAGTTGTAGAGGATAAAGAAATTAATCGTCTTACAATAAGTACTTTTTTAAAAGTTTCTGGATTTCAAGTAGATGTAGCTGGTGATGGGATAGAAGGTCTTAATCAACTTCAACAAAAAGAATACGATCTTATTTTTTCTGATATAGAAATGCCGAATATGAACGGTTTTGAGTTTCTTAAAAAAGTTAAACAAAATGATAAATATAAAAAAATTCCTGTGGTAATGCTTACAACATTAAATGATGAAGTAAGTATTTCAAAAACAAAAGCATTAGGAGCATCATATCATATGATTAAACCATTTAGTCTTGAAAAAATGAAAATAGCATTAAATTCTTCAGGTTTCTAATTATTTTTATTGATTAATTCTATTAAATAATTAGCTATTTTATCTATAGGAAGGACAACATCTGTGGCTCCAATTTCGTAGGCTACTTTTGGCATTCCAAAAACAACACTTGTCGATTCATCCTGAGCAATGTTTATACTACCTTTTTGTTTCATTGCTTTTAATCCTTCAGCACCATCTTTACCCATACCAGTTAATAAAATACCATAAGAATTTTTTCCTACATTTTCAGCTACAGATCTCATAAAAACATCAATTGAAGGGCAATGACCATTAACATTTTCTGAAGAAGAACAAACTACTTTATACATCCCACCATCTCTTACCACTCTTATATGAAATCCTCCAGGAGCAATTAAAACTTTTCCAGGGATTATTCTTTCATTGTTTTCAGCTTCTTTAATATTTAAATTAGAAAATTTATTTAAGTTTTCAGCAAATAATCGTGTAAAACCTGCGGGCATATGTTGAACAATAACAATACCATGAATATTTACAGGCAATTGGCTTATTATTTTTCTGATAGCTTCTGTTCCACCAGTTGAAGCTCCAATTGCAATAACTTTATCGGTTGATTCTCTTTTGAAGTGAGTTTCAATAGTAGAATTTTTTTTATTCTCGATATTAGATTTAAGTGAATTAATTTCATTTTCTGAAAAAACAGAGTTTTGAAACTTTTTTTTCCAATGAGAAACATTAGCGGAAGATGCTATTCTTATTTTAGTTCTTAATTCCATTAACATTAAAGGTAACGAATTAATCATATCTGAAGATGGCTTTGGTATAAAATCTACCGCTCCTAACTCCAAAGCTTTAAGTGTTATATGTTTTCCTGCTTGAGATAATGAACTTACAACTATTACTGGCAAGGGATATTGTGGCATTAATTTTCTTAAAAATTCTAATCCATCCATTTTTGGCATTTCTATATCTAACGTTAAAACATCTGGTTTTAGTGATAATATTTTATCTCTTGCGATATAAGCATCTGGAGCAGTACCAACAACTTCTATTATTGGATCTTGAGAAAGACCTCTAGCTAAAATATCTCTAACTAAAGATGAATCATCAATTATTAAAACTTTTATTTTTTTCTTTTTTATCAAAATATCAAATTCACCTTACTAGAATGTTTAAAGGCTGTTTGATAAATCAACCCCATGCAATAAAATTATATTTCACGAACATTTTTTTTCATAAACATTTAAAATAATTTAAAAATTACTTGATTAAGAAAAAATTACTTTTCTGTTTGTTCAATTATTTTATCCGTATCAAGAATAAAACCAACTTCACCACTAGATAAAATCATATAACCTATTATTCCATTAATATTACCTAAATAATCATCAAAACCTTTAATTACTACTTGTTGTTGTCCTAATATTTCATCAGCAAAAAAACAAACTTTTTTTTCATTTGAATTAATAATTATAAGAATACCTTTATCTAAATCTAAAATATTGGTTTTTATATTAAAATAATCATGCAAACGTATAATTGTGTATAAATTATCTCTTAAATCAACTACTTCTATACCATCCATAGTTACAGTTATTGATGATTTATCGGGTCTAAAAGATTTTTTTATAGAGTTTATAGGAAGAGCATATTGAACTGTTCCAATTCTAATCATAATTGCTTCTATCACGGCTACTGTAAGAGGAACGCTTAAAATAAAAGAACAACCTTGATCTTCAATATTTTTAATTAAAATTTTCCCTCTAAGTTTTTCAATATTTTTTTTGACAACATCCATTCCAACACCACGCCCAGATATATCAGTTATATTTTCTGAAGTAGAAAAACCTGGTTCAAAAATAAAATCAAAAATTTTATTATCAGAAAAACTTTCATCAAAGTTTTTTATCAAACCTTTTTCTTTTATTTTATTAATTATTTTTGCCTTATTTAATCCTTTTCCATCATCTTGTATGATAATTAAAACCTGATTTGCTTGATATTTTGCACTTAATTTTAAAGTTCCTATGGGATTTTTACCTTTTTTAATTCTTTCTTCTTTAGATTCAATTCCATGATCAATTGCATTTCTTATAAGATGAATAAGAGGATTTGAAATTTCTTCGATTATATTTTTATCCATCTCAGTTTCTTGACCTGAAATAATAAAATTAATTTCTTTGCCAGTTTTTTGAGATAAATCTCTAACTAACATTTTCATTTTATTAAATAAGCTTTCTATTCTTATCATTCGGATTAACATAGTAGTTTCATATAATTCACGGATGATTTTATTAAGCATTACAGAATTTCTTTTAAATTCTAAGGTTTTTATATCTTTTAATTCTGGAGAGTTTATTAAAATTGATTCTGCGGTTATTAATTCACCAACTAAATTAAAAAGAGTATCAATTCGTTCAATATCAATTTTTATATCTCTTTTAACTAAATTATATTTATTTTCATTAGAAAAATCAGCGTTAGAAATTTCTTCTGATTTATCCTCTAAATTTTTATTATTTTTATTAATGAATGATTCTAAATAAGTTTTTATTAAATTTAATTTTAAAATAATATTTGAAATTAGAGATTTATCTAAAAAAGTTTTTTCATTTAAAAGAGAAGAAAAAATATTTTCGATTTCAATACAATTTTTTTCTATCTCTAAGGCTCCAACAAAACCAGAATTGCCTTTAATATTATGAATATAGCCCATTATTTCAGATATAGTATTTTTATCAAATTCATTTGATTCCAATTCAAGAATTTTTACTTCTATTAAAAAAAGTAAATCAAAAGTATCATTAGCATATTTTGAAATAATATTTTCATCTATTAGGTTAAAATTATATTCGTTAGATGATTCAATAAATAGATTTTCAGAAAGATTTTCATCAAAACTATTTTCTTCGCCTAAAAAAGCTTTTATATTAACAGGCTTTACAGTATCAAAAATATACATTTCTAAATCAGTTTCAGTTAAATTTGTGGCAAAATAAATTTTAAGAATACTATGCTCTAGGTTTTTATTTATATCTGAAAATTTTGGCATAGTAGTAATATAAAAACCAATTTCTTTTATATCATCATAAATTGGCATATAATCATATTTTTCTTTAGTAATATCGCTGGTAATTAATTTTTCTATCTGAAAATAATTTAATTTTTTATCATCTAAATTTTTAAAATAATTATATTCATTGTTATCTAAAAATAAGGATATATTTTCAATAATTTTTTGATTATTTTTATCAAATTGATAATGATTTTCTAATTCATCAACTAATTTTGATAATTTTTCATTATCTTCTTCTAAATTTACTAAATCTATTTTTATGTGACCTAATACAGAAAGACATTTTTGAATAAACTCTTTATTAGCTTTAACATTACCTTTACGAATAAGATCAAAATTAGATTCAATTGAATGAATAAGTTTAGCAGAAAAAATTTTGTTTAAGGAAGATATAGAACCTTTTAGATTATGAGCATGGCGAAAAATAATATGAACCATTTCGCTAGTATCTATATTATCTTTTAAAGATTGCTCAAAATCGAGCAAAGCAAGTTCTAGATCTTCAAGATCTTCTAATATAAAATTAATATCATTTTCGTTAAAATTATTCATTTTTTAATTACTTCTATAAACAGCTGGTTTAATATATTTAAATAAATCCTGTTCATTAAATAAGCTTTCAGAATGACCTACAAATAAATAACCACCTTGAATTAAAGTGTTTCTAAATTCTTTTATTAATTTTTTTCTAGAATTAAAATCAAAATAGATCATTACATTTCTACAAAATATTATATGAAATGGTTTTTTGAAAGGAAAATTATCATTAATTAAATTAAATCGTCTAAATTCAACCTCAACTCTAACTTTTTCTGAAATTAACCACTTACCATCACTTAATTTGCTGAAATATTTTCTATAATTTAGTGGCAATTTTTCTAATTGCTCATCAGAATAAACACCATGTTTTGCTATTTTTAAGGCTTTTTCTGATATATCTGTTGCCAATAAGCCAGCTTTCCAATAAAAATATTTATCACCAAAAAATTCAAGTAAAATCATGGCTAAAGTATACGCTTCTTCTCCTGTTGAGCATCCAGCACACCAAATTCTTAGATCATTTAAATTATTATTTTTTAAAAATTCAGTTATTTCAGGTAATACAATATTTATTAAAAACTCAAAATGATCTTTTTCTCGATTAAAATAGGTATGATTTGTAGCAATCAAATCAACCAAATTGCTTAATTCTTGCCCTGAAAGATCCAAAATAACATATTTATAATAATCTGAAAAGTTTTTAAAATTTAAATCTTTAAGTCTTTTTTGTAATCTACCGTTAAAAAATTCTTTTTTTTTATTATCTAATTTTATTCCTGTTTTATTATAAATTAAGTTACTAAACATACTTAATTCTAAATCAGTTATAAAAATAAAATCCGTATTTAATATTTTTGAAGTTTGAAAATTAACATTATTAAAGTTAGAATTATAAATTTCTGTTATATTATTTTGATTCATTTTCATTTATCTGCTCTAAATCTTGATTAGTTAAAATATTTTCTATATTTAGTATTATTTTAACTTTACCAGCAATTTTACCCATTGATTTTATAAAATTTGTTTTTCCAATTTTATTTGTTTTAGGAGATGGTTCCATATTATTTTCAGGAATAATAACAACTTCAGAAACACTATCAATTATTAAACCTATATTAGTATTATTTAAATTAACAATGATAATACAAGTTCTATCATGATAAGGTTTAAAATTAAGATTAAACCTAATTCTAACATCAATTACGGGAATAATTTTACCTCTTAAATTTATTACTCCTTTGATATAATCTTCCATATTAGGAACTTCAGTAATTTTTTGCATACAAATTATTTCTTTTAAAAATGCAATTTCTATTCCATATTCTTCATTATCAATACTAAAAAGAAGATATTTATCTTTTTTAGTGTCTTCTTCAATTTCATCTTCGCTATCATCAAAATTATCTATTATATTCATATTATAAAAATATCCCCTTAATTTAAATTACTAAAAATTTAATATCTCCCAAATTCATCAGAATCAAGTTTTATCATATCTTTAGAATTTGATACTACAAGTTGAGTATTTTTTATATGTGTTAGCTGAAAAGCTTTTTTTTCAAAATAATGATGATTATCAGTTAATTTAAATCTACTTAGCATATTTTTTAATTCTTCTGCTTGTTCATATAATTGACTAGAAGATGAAGCACATTCTTCAGAAGATGACATTGTTTGTTGAGTAACGCCTGAAATTTGAGCTAATCCTGAATTTATTTCTGAAACTCCTTTTGCTTGTTCATTTGAATAAGAAGCAATTTCAGCAACGATATCAGATACTTTAGTTACATCACGATTTATTTCTTGTAAAACATCTAAAGTTTTTTCTGTTATATTCGAGCCATTTTCAGCTTTTTTTATGGCTACTTCAATTAATTCTGAAGTTTCTTTTGCTGCGGTGGCACTTCTAGCTGCAAGAGTTCTAACTTCTTCTGCAACAACAGCAAACCCTTTTCCATACTTACCTGCTCCAGCTGCTTCTATAGCTGCATTTAAGGCTAATAAATTGGTTTGAAAGGCAATTTCATCAATAACTTTAATAATTTTTGAAATACTTTTACTCGAATCATTTATTTCATTCATAGCTCTAGTAAGCTCATTCATTTGATTATTACCTTTTTTGGTAGCATCCATTGATTGAATAGTTAATTGACTTGCTCTACTTGCATTTTCTGCATTATGAATAGTTTGAGCACTTATTTGTTGCATAGAACTTGCTATTTGTTCAACTGAAGCAGCTTGTTCAGTTGCACCTTGAGATAATGAAACACTTGCCGATGAAACATGTTGAGAACCAGAAGATACTTCTTGAGATGTAATATTTACTTGAGTTAAAATTTTATTCATAGAATCAATAGTATCATTTAAGGCATTTTTAAGAATAGCATGATCTCCTTTATAATCATTTATTACTTTTTCGGTAAAATCTCCTTGTGCTATTTTTTGGAGAATTCCAACAGTTTCTTTAACTGGTTTTGAAACAGCATCAAGAATATTATTTATTCCTTCAATTATTTTTCTAAATTCTCCATTATGCTTATCAGGATTAACTCTTACTGATAAATTTCCATTTAATGATTCGACTAACAAATAATTTGCATCATTTGAAATATCAGAAATAGGCTTTGAAACAGCTTTTAAAATATATATTATTAAAGCGACTCCTGATAAAAAAAGAAATAGTAACAAAGTGTAAGCTATTTTTAATGTAACTGCATAATCATCTTCTATTTTTTTGAGTTCTTTTTCTCTGGTTTCATCGACTATTTTATTTAATTCTTTTATCATTAATGTTTGCTGTTCACGTACTGGTAAATATTTATCCCAGTATAAGCTTCTGGCTTTATTAATATCAGTAATTACTATCTCCATTATACTATCTTCAATAGGGTTTAGCTTTTTATCATCCATTTCGCCTATTTTTATACATAAATCTTTAACATCTTTATTATCTGTAAGTTTAATAGTTTCATCTGATAATTTTACAAATTCATCATCCGCTTCCATTTTTCGCTTTTTTTCTATTTTGTTATCAGGCTCAAGTAATAATCCTCTTAGACCATCACTCATTTTTAACATATTATATTCCATTTTATTTGATTTAATATGAAGTAAATTTGTACTGTTTATTATACTTACTGTTTTTTCTCTTGAAGATGTTAAAAGAATCACTGTACTAATAAAAATAATAATCGAAAAACTAAGAAGTATTAAAAATGAAATTATTAACTTTGTACCTATTTTCACAGTTTTAGAACCCCTATAAATTTATAAAATATCTTTAAAGTATTATTAAAAGAATCATAAATAAATTATACATTAAATTAACACCTTAATATCGTTAAGTTTAAGTTAAGTTATGAAAAGAAAAACCTTAGTATTACAATAATTATTTTACGAATGTATTTAAAATAGATTTAATTTTTTATAAATTTTAAGTGCTGAAAGTATTTATTATATTAGATTAATTTATTGTTCAAGAACAAATTATTAGAATTATCTTAAAAATATAAAAACGATAAATTCATATTAATTTTATTAATTCATAGACTTTTATTGGCTTCATTATTACATATTGAATAGATAAATAAGCCAGATTTTCATTAATATTTTCAGTATTATTTATACTACAATATAATATAATTTTAAGTTTTTCTATTGATAGATTTAGTTTATTTCTAATATTCTCTATTAGTTCTATAAAGTTTGGTATTTTATCATCTAAAATAAGAGTATCATATTTACTTTTCGATAACTTTTCAATTAATTCAAATTCATTTTTTGATTCTTCAGAAAAAAGTTCATATTCATGAAAAATATTATTTATAACCTCATTATTTCTTTTATTGTGAGTAAAAATAAGAATTTTTTTATTAGTTTTAAGAATACCATTAAACTCTTCTTTGGAGTTAAAATTAAAATCATTTACTTTTAGGGATTTATTTTTTGCTATATCTTTAAAAAGAATTTCTTCAAATGGCTCTGTTTTAAAACTAACTTCAAAGTAAAAACAACTTCCATCACCTTCTATACTCTTTAATTTCAAATTACTTTTCATCAAAAAAAGAATTTCTTTTGAAATAGAAAGGCCTAGACCTGTACCTCCAAATCTTTTAGTAGTAGAAGAATCTTCTTGAGAAAAGGGGCTAAAAATTATTTCATGATTTTTAGCTTTTATACCAATACCAGTATCTCTAATTGAAAAAAGAAAATTAGTAATGTTGTTTAAATCCGTATTAATTATCTCAATTTTAAGCTCTATTTCACCTACATCAGTATATTTAATAGCATTATCCAATAAATTTAAAATAACTTGTTTTAACCTTACTGAATCTGTCCATATATATGATAATACACTAGGTGAAATATTTATGATCAATTCTAATTCTTTTTTTAAAGCATTAAATTTAACAATATCTATAAAACTATTTATAAAATCTAATAAATTTATTTTTTCTATAAAAAGTTCAAGTTTAGATGCTTCTATTTTAGAAAAATCAAGTATATCATTTATAATTTTTAATAGAAATATACCTGATGAATTAAGCATTTCAACAAACTTTTTTTGTTTATCATCTAATTTTGTTCTTTGTAAAAGATCAGAAAAACCTATTATACTTGTTAGAGGAGTCTTTATTTCATGGCTGATATTAGCAATAAACTCTGATTTTGCCTTATTTCCAGCTTCGGCTTCTTCTTTAGCATCTTTTAATTTTTGTTCATTTTTTTTGTATTCATTTATATCCTGTAATGTACCATAAATGCGAGTAAGAATTCCATTATTAATTTCAGGATAACCCATAATTCTTACCCATATTTCGGTTCCTTTAGCTGAAATTATTTTAGATTCAATATCAAAACTTCTTCCATCTCTGCATTCATAAATTTTAGCCATTATTTCATCTTTAGTTTTACTATCTTTATAAAAACTCATTGCTAATTCAATAGTTGGTTCAAAATCATAAGATACTTCATGAATTTCTTTAGTAATTTTTGACCAAAAAACTTTTTTATTTATATGATCACTCTCCCAAGCGCCTATTCTAGCTATACGACTAGTTTGTTCAAGCATTTCTTGAGTATAATGTAATTCTTTTTCAGTCTCTATTAATAATAATTTTTTTGTATTTTCTAGTTCTTTTTCATTATTTTTTCTATGATTAATATCTTTTACTATTCCATAAATTTTTATACATACTCCATTTTGAAATTCGGCATAACCTATATTTTTAATCCAGATCTCATTATTTTTAGCTGTAATGATTTTAAGCTCCAAATCATAAGGAATCCCATCTTCAATAATCTTTTTAGTAGCATCTGATATTTTATCTCGATTTTCACCTTCCTTATAAAAATTAGTTACTATATCCATATTTAGCTCAAAATCATAAGAAACTTCATAAATTTCTTTAGTAATTTTTGAAAATAAGGATTTTTTATTGATAAGATCAATTTCCCAACCACCAATTCTTGCGACCCTATTTGTTTGTTCTAGCATTAGCTCTGCATTTTTTAGATCCGTAATATCTGTTTCAACAGACATAAACCCAATAAATTTATTATTATCATCAAATATAGGATTTACTTCCATATCAAGCCATATTTTTTTTTTACTTTTTGTATAATTAAGGATACTACAGCGAAAAGATTTTTTTTCTATTAAATTATTTCTAATAAAATTAACAGTTTCTTTATTCGTTTCCAAACCTTGTAAAAGATCCCCTACTTTTTTACCCAAAACTTCTTGAAATGAAAACTCAGTAATTTTAGAAAAACCTTCATTTACCCATGTTATATAATGATTGGTATCTGTAAAGACAACTAAATTATTAGTTTTACTAGCAATCATAGATAATTTTTTTAAATATTCTTTTGCCTTTTCTTGCTCTGTCAAATCAGTATTTGTTCCAGACACACGTATAGCCCTTCCATTTATATCTCTATTAATAAAACTTCTTGATAATACATTAATATAATGACCATTTTTATGTAAAAATCTAAATTCAATATGATATGTAGTTTTATCAGATTTTAAAACCTCTAACATTTTAATACGAAAAGTATCAAGATCTTCAGGATGGACAAATTTTAATGTGATATTTGGATCATTTGAATTATTATTTTCATAACCAATCATTTCCCACCAAGCGTTACTATAGTAAGTTTTTTTATTTTCAATATCCCAATCCCAATAAGAATCAGTTGAACCCTTTAAAATTAATCGAAATCTCTCCTCATTTTCCTTTAGTTTTTTGATGGCCTCATTCTTTTCTTTTTCAATTCTTTTTTTTTCTAATGCCATTTCAATAGACAAGGGTAATCTTGATATTCTATCTTTTAAAATGTAATCATCAACACCATTTTTTATCATATCTACAGCGTATTCTTCGGAAACATTTCCTGTAACAAGAATAAAAGGTATATTAATATTCATTTCCTTAAAAATTTCTAATGCCATAGGAGCATTAAATTGAGGTAAATCATGATCACAAAGTATTACATCAGGATTTAATTCACTTAAAGCTCTAATGTAACTATATTTATTATAAACCCAAAAGTAATCAATATTTAGATTACTTCTAATTAGTTGTCTTTTTATAAGTTCAGAATCATTTTTTGAGTCTTCTAGATGAAGTATAATATATTTTCTCATTTATATCCTTTTGATAAATACCTCAATAGTTCTGCTTTGTGTATATAGCTTTTAAGGATGAACATATTTTTCATTAAAATCAATCCAATAATAAATAATTTGAGAAAAAGTTTTCATAAAATCTTCAAAAAGAATTGGTTTTACAATATAACTATTTGCACCTAGATGATAACAAGTGTTAATATCTTTTTCTTGATCTGAAGATGTGAATATAATTACAGGAATATTTTTTGTTAAATGAAAGGTTTTTATCTTTTCTAAAAGTTCAAATCCATTTATTTTTGGCATTTTTAAATCTAACAAAATTAATTTAATATTTTTACTTAATTCATTTGTAAAAAGAAAATTAAAAGCATCAAAACCATCTTTTAAATGTTTTATTTCAATTGGTAAATTAATATTTTTTATAACTCTTTTAATTAGATTTACATCATCAAAATTATCTTCTACAATAATAATTTCTGAATAATTTTTATTCATTAATTTAAATATCCTTATTATTTGGCAAAGTAAAAGAAAAACAAGTACCTACATTTACTTCTGATTCTACATCTATTTTACCATTATGTTTATCAATTATTTTTTTCACTATTGCCAAACCAACTCCTGTCCCTTCAAATTCTTCTTGAGAATGTAATCTTTGAAAAACCCCAAATAAATTATGTTTAAAAGCAATATCAAAGCCAACTCCATTATCTTTAATATAATATTTATTCATATTATCAATTTTTTCTGACCATATTTCAATAATTTGATTTTCTTTTTTATTAGAAAACTTTAAAGCATTTAAAATTAAATTAACCCAAACTTGTTTTATTAGTATATAGTCAGCATTTATAGAATGAAGTTTACTTATTTTTAATTCAAGTCTATTTTTTAATTCATTGGTAATTAAATCTGAACAAATTTCTTCAATTAAATTATCCATATTTAAAAAAGTTGTAGAAAGATTTTGTTTACCTAATTTTGAAAAATCAAGCAAATTTTTTATTAGTAATCCCATGTAATTTGAATTCCAAAGAATTGATTTAATAAGATCTTTAGCATAGTTATCTAAAATATTAAAATAATCTTCTTCTAAAATTTTTGCATAACCATTTATAACTCTAAGAGGAGCTTTCAAATCATGAGAAACTGAATATGAAAAAGATTCTAATTCTTGATTAGCATTAAATAATTGACTAGTTCTTTCTTTTATTTTTTCTTCTGATTCTTTCCTTTTTGTTATATCTTGAAAAGTACAAATAACATTTTCTAGTATTCCATTGGCAGAAAAATTTGGTTGAGCATTAACAAATAACCACACTCTATCATTTGAAATAGGGCGAAATACCCCCATTATAATATTATTTACAGGTTTACAAGTTCTAATACATACAGGCAAAGGATGTTCATGACTAGGAAAATTACTTCCATCTTCATGAATTATATTCCAATTTTCATCAAATGAAGACTTACCTAAAAGTTGTTCTTTTGTTAATCCAAGCAAGCTTAATGATGCATTATTACTAATAATTATTTTTGAATTAATATCTTGAACAAGAATACCAATATCAATATTTCCAATAAGTGTTCTAAAACGCTTTTCACTTTTACTCAACTCATCTAAAATATTCTTTTTATCTGTTATATCATTTACAAGGCAATATATTTCTAAATTATTTTCTGAATTCAAAAAATTAAAAATATTTGCTCTAAACCAACGCTTTTCATTTTGAATTGTAAGATTATATTCAATTATTACTTTTTCATTCAGAGAAATACACATTTTAATTGCATTTGTAAGTTTTTTTAATGTATTTTTTGGAAAACCAATATCATTAATTTTCTTTCCAATAAAAAATTTAGGTGGAACAAATAATTTTAAATAATTTTTATTTTGATAATATCCTATAAAAAATAAATTTTTATTTAAAATAAAAGTAAAATCACTTGAATTTTTGATAATAAAATCTAATTGCTTATTTTTTTCAGATAGTTCTTTTATTTTAGCGGCAAGTTCTTCTCTAGTTAAATCAGAATTATGATCTGAGATTAATTTTTTTGAATAATTTTTCATTTTAAAAAAAAGTATTATTAATTTTTAACAAATACAAATATATTATAATTGAATTATTCTATCATTACTATAAATAAAATAAAACTATTTCATTAAATTTTATTTATATTCTTAAGTAATATAAATAAAATTTCAGTTATAAAATTAACAAATAAGCATGAATTAATTAGATTAATTATTAGTATAACAATTTTCTTAATATAAATTCAACAAATAGTTATAGTTATGTAATACCTCGTTCATACAAAAATAAATTCTTTCAAATTATAATTATCATATATTTGAAACTCTTTCAAATTATAAGTATCATATTATTTGATGTTTTCTATTAAAAAAAAATTATGCTAGATCAATTTATCATTGACAATAATCTTTTATCGAAAGATAACGTTGGATTACTTTTTGGTTTTTTGAGTGAAGAAAAAAAAGATTTAAAGGAATTTCTTCTTGAATATAAAATAATTGATAATAAATCACTTTTAAAATTAAAAATGATTGAAAATAAAATAATTGATATTTCTCCAGAAATTGCAAAATCACTATTTAATAAAGAGAATTTAATTTCTTGTGTTAAAAAAATTGAAGACGACAAAAAATTAGCTGAACTTAAAAAAATTGAAGATGACAAAAAATTAGCTGAACTTAAAAAAATTGAAGACGATAAAAATAAAATAATTGATTATCCTCATATAAATGAAATAGTAGGTAAATGTGAATTAACATCTGTTCTTGGTCATGGTGCAACCGCTCAGGTTTATTTAGCTTTTCATAAATTTTTAAGAAAAAATGTTGCTATGAAAATTCTTTCACCAAAACTTATAAAATCGTCTAATGATCCTGAAATAGAAGAAAAATTTCTTTATGAAGGTGTCAGTGCTGCAAAATTAAATCATTCAAATATTCTAAGAGTTTTTGATGCTGGTCAAGATAGATATACATATATTATTTCAGAATATGTTGATGGTTATAATCTAATGGAGTTATTAGAACAAAGTGGTGCAATTAAGCCATCTCTAGCTTTAAAAATAATGATAGACGTTTGTAAAGCACTAAATTATGCTTTAGAGTTTAATTTAATTCATAGAGATATAAAACCTGGTAATATAATGTTGACAAAAAAAAGCGAAGTAAAAGTAGCCGATTTTGGTTTGGCAAAAATATTACACTCTAAGGACTTTTTTAAATCTGAAAGAGGTGTTATTTATGGAACGCCTTATTATATGCCACCTGAACAAATCTTATCCGAAAAAGAAGACCATAGATACGATATGTATTCATTAGGAGCAACTTTTTATCATCTTCTTACTGGTAAATTACCATTTGATGAAAAATCAATAGAAAAATTAATTTTTATGCATTTGAAAGAGATTCCTGTTGCACCAAAAAATATTGTTCCTCAAATAGGATTAGCCTTTTCTAATGTTATTTTAAAATTAATGGAAAAAAATCCTAATGACAGATATCAGGATTATACAAGCCTTATAAAAGATCTTGAGAGTATTCAATCAGAATCAGCTAATTTAAAATCAGGATCTGGTAAGTTAATAGAATCTGTTTCTAAAAATACATCAGTGCTTGATAGTGTTAAATCAGAAGATAACAATTCAAAATTTGGAACAGCTAAATTTATAGAATCTGTTTCTAAAAATAAAGCAGACCCAGATCAAAATAAAGAAAGCTTAAGAGGCTTCTTTATGAAAAAGATTTTTGGAAAAAAATAATTATTATTAAATGCCTTAGGAGGTATTATGAATTTATCAGATGCATTACAACACGGATTGAAAGAAGTTCCAAAATGTGTTGCGGTTGGTTTTATTGATATGGATACTTCAATGGTTTTAGCACATAAAACTACAGAAAGTCATCCACAAGAAGTATTTGATTTTTTGGGAGCTGCTACAAAAGATCTTTTTGAAGGTGAAAATGTTATTACTATTGAAAAAATATTTAAAAAATCTAGAGGAGTAAAAAATGATGAAAAATATTTTAGAGAAATAATTATTCTTTCAAAAAATTTGATTCATGTATTTGCAAGATTACACTCAAATGAGAGAGTTATAAGTTGTGTAGTTTGCCAAGGAGATGCAAACCTAGGACTTGTTATTCTAAAAGCAAAAGTATTAGCTAAAGAAGTAACTGTATAAAATGCTTTTAATTAAGGCACTAACTGTTAGAAGTGGGGAAAAAACTATTTTAGACTCACTTAATCTAAGGTTTTTGCCTTATAAGATTCATGTTGTTATTGGTCCAGGAGGGAGTGGAAAAACCACTCTCTGTGTACTAATAAAAAAAATACTATTTGATTATTATATTTCCCTAAATTCAATTATTTCTGAAGAAGAATTGAATGATCCTTCTATAAGTACATTATATGTAAAAGGAAAAGTAAAATCTTCCTTCTCTAGCATAATTTATATGGAACAAAAATTTAAATTAAATAATTTTTCTCTTTTTCATAATCTTTTTTTACTTGGTCAAATTCCAGAAGATAGTTTAAAAAAAATTTGGTCTGATAAATATCTTGAAGTTTTTGATATTTTAAAGTTAAATTTTAATCTTCCAATTAAAAAATTACCAAAATATATCGAAAGACTAGCTTATTTAACCTTAGTTTTGTCTTTAAATCCAAATTTGTTAATTTTAGATGAACCTGAAGTAAATACCGATATTTATATGAATTATATGTCAGAAAAATTACTTGAAGAAAAAAATAATAGAACAATCATCTGTATTACTCATAATATTTCGTTTGCTAAAGAAATTGCAGATAATATAATTCTTTTAAGATATGGTCGAGTTATTCATAAATCAAATGTTGAAAATTTTTGGAATTCTAAAAATGAATTTGTTCAATCAGTTATAAAAATGGGGTGTTAAATGTTTAGTTTTTATTGGATTTTAAAAAATAAATTAGCTGGTGCTTCTCAACCAGGATTATATGAGGATATAGAAAAAGATATTTCTTTTTTGAAAGAAAAAGGCATAACGACAATTATTACTTTAACTGAAACTAAAGAATCTTATGAAGAATTTGGAATGGAACAAATACATTTTCCTATTCACGATATGGGAATACCTTCACCTAGAAATGCTTTTGAGCTGTGCTCAAAAATAATAGCAGAAATAAATTTAAATAAACAAATTCTGGTTCATTGCAAGGCAGGATTAGGTAGAACAGGAACTATTTTGGCTTGTTGTTTGGTAAACCTAGGTAATAATTCAAATGATGCTATTAATATCGTTAGAAGTATTAATAAAGCTTATATTCAAAGTTCTATACAAGAAAAATTTATTGAACATTATTATGATTTTGCTATTAAACAGTAAATATTATGATACTAGCTTTAAGTCATATTGATATATATGTAAAAGATTTAATTAAAAGCACAAAACTCTATAAAGATATATTTGGTTTTGAAATATCTGAGTATGAAAAAGATCATGTAGATTTTGAATCGGGTTTTATAAAAATTAGATTAAATAAAACGCCTAAAATACTTTTTAAAAGTTCATTAAGATTAGAAGTTGAAGATGTGCATAAAATAGTTAATTTATTAAAAGAAAAAGGTTGTACTGAAATAGTATCACCAATATTAATAAATAAAACAATTATTTCTTCAGAAATATTAGATTATGATGGTAATAAATTAGTAATTTGGCGAAATTTAAATGAAAATGAAATGGAAAAACCTCCTGAGCTTAAAAAAAGTAAAATATGGCATTCTGAAGAAGAAGAACTCCTGCAAACTTTATTAAAAAATGTGCCTTTGCTTTTTAGAGGAGTGGCAAGAAAAAAAGCTGTTTTGGAGGTAGAAAATATGAATGAAGATATATTAATATCTAGGCATAGTGTTATTTCAGGATACATTAGAGCTACTCCAGATATAATGAAACACGTAACAAAAAAACATTTAATTAATTTAGGTTTTAATCCAAATGATTATAAAGAGGAGTATTTAGAATAAAAATTATGCAAAAAATAACCTTAGAAAACAAAGTTTACCCATGTAATGAAGATGAAACCGTTCTTAATTGTCTTATAAGAGGTGGGGCTTTAGTTTCATTTTCATGTCGTAAAGGAACTTGTAAATCTTGTTTACTTCACTGTGATTCTGGTATTTTAGCAGATAAAGCAACTGATAGATTGAATGCTAATTTAAAAGAAAAGGGATATTTTTATCCATGTGTTTGTTATCCAATTTCTGATATGAATATATCAAAACCAAATCCATCTGATCTTTTAACTCAAACAATCGTTTTAGAAAAAAATATTATTTCTGATGAAGAAGTTAATATAAAATTAGAACCTTTATCTGATTTAAAACATAGTAAAAAACAATTTATTAATATTTTTTTAGATGATGATAATTATTTTTCTTATAATTTAATAAATGCTTCAGATTCTGATTCTTTTATAGAAATAAGCGTAAATAAAAATAATCCTAATAAAATAAATAAATACCTATTTGAAGAAATTAATATTGGTGATTATGTTAGTGTTCAAGGTCCTTATAATATTTTAGAATTAGGTGATAAAGATCCAAGATATACCGAGGAAGTACATGTATGGCCTGAACCTGATACTGAAATGTGGGAAGCGTTTGATAATGGACTATTATTGAATAAAATTCTAGAAGATTTTTATACACAGGTTTTTGAAGACCCAAAACTTTCACCTTTTTTTATTTACACAACCAAAGATAGAGCAATTCAAAAGCAATATAATTTTTTATATAGATTTTTTACAGGAGAAAATGTTTATTTTGGTAGTTTTCCAAGAAATGCTCATCATTGGATGGTAATATCGGAAGATTTATTTTATTATCGTCAAGCTATGATGGAAAATATTTTAAGAAAATATGGTTTAGCAGAACATCTTATTTTAAGGTTCAGAAAAATAGAAGAATCTTTTAAGAAACAAATTGTAAAAGATACGCCATGGAATAAACTAGCAATAGGGCTAGAATTTCCTGTTGAAGGATATGGTAGTATGACCATGGAAATGGATTATCTCTGCGATGGTTGTCATTCTGAAATTTTTATAGGTGAAAAAGTTAAATATCATCTACATCTCGGTAAAATATTTTGTAAAAACTGCCAAAAAGATTAATTTTTTAATAAATATTTACAAAATTGTCATAACTATACTATATTTCGTTTATATAAAAACTCCATTGAATATATTAAAATTTAACTATAAATTACTAAATTTTATTGAGGTATTATGAAATTATCGCCTAAATTAAAATATGAAATTGAATATGAATTAGAACATGGTTTAACAGAAAAAACTAAATATATTTCACTTGAAATTTTCAAAGACAAAGAAAAAAATCTTTTATCTAATAAATTAAAAAAAGAAACTGCTAAAAATAAAGAAAATCAAATTATTTTATTAGAAGAGTTATTATTATCTAATAATTATTATTAGAAATATTTAAGGTTAATAATAATATAAAGGAAAGGTAATATAAATGCAGATGTTATTAATAGGATTAAGTTTTAAAAATGCTTCAATTAATATAAGAGAAAAAGTTTCTTTTTCTCAAAATGAAATAGAAAATGTACTTTTTAAATTAAAGTGTTATGATGAAATTAAAGAGATTGTAATTTTATCAACCTGCAATAGAACTGAGTTTTATATAATAACTGATGAGCTTGAAAAAACCAGAAACTTTTTAATTACTTTTATAGAAAAAGAAAAAAATATAAATTTTAATTCAATTCAAGATTCTTTTTATACTTATTACAATAAATTTGC
>JBBTGK010000041.1:0-6336 GCA_038060635.1 Cyanobacteriota bacterium
AGTAGTGACTTCTTTACTAGGATTGTAAAAAACGACAAAGCCATTTTCTATTCCCCAAGTTGATTCATTTGGGTGACTATAACCACTTATTTGTCCATTTGGAAGTAACTTGATTTCAGATGCAATTAAGAATCCATCCTCTCTAGAAAACTTCCACGTTTTATTAATTACATTTTCATAACTTAAATTTGTTGGTATTGAAGTTGGATAGGGATTAGTGCTATAAATTGGAGAAGGTGTTGGTGTACTTCCTATAATAATTGATGAACCTATTCCAAGTGTAAAATCCTTTACAATTTTTCCTGTAATAACTACTGTTTCGAAAATAGATTCATATCCGTTTTTGGAGATAAAAATTTTATATTCACCCGTTCCAAATCCAGTAATATTGTAAAAACCATTACTATCCGTTGTTGAAACTTTTTCATTAATTTTTACATTAACTCCTCCAAGAGGAAGACCTGTATTTTTGTCTTTTATGACCCCAGAAACTGATGTATTTTTATCTACAGTGTTTATAATAGTTCCTAATTCAGGGCATCCAGTTAGAGTTACGCATGGACATGTTGCAATTACTGAAAAAACTAGTAGCTTTAAAAATTTTTTATTTTTCATTTTCATTTCCTTTAAAAACAACGCACGCTCACCGTGCATTATAATCCTTTATATTGAAAGAATTACAGAATTTAGATCAATATATATATTGATCTTGATCGTGTTTTTAACTAGAAGATATCAAAATATCTAATTGAGTATAAAAGACTTACAGGTATATTACAAAAAAAAGCATCAATTTTTATATTATTGTATTTACTAATCACAACAAGTCTAATAAGAACTAATTTTTACAGGCTTGCTTAAAACCTAAATCACAGGCTTTTTTATAAAACTCAGCTGATTTCTCACTACTTTTTATGGTGTCATATAAAATTGCTAAATTATAATAATAACTAAAATTATTTTTATCTAGTTCAATAGCTTTTTTATACATTTCTTCTGCTTTTAAATAGTTTTTAGATAAAAAATAAGTTACACCAAGATTACTGTAATTATCTACTATATTGGGTTCTAAACTTATCAGTTTATTATAATAACTAATAGAATTTTCAAAATCTTTTTTTTCAAAATAAGTAGAAGCATTTTTAGAATAAATACTTTTTAGATTAGTAAAAGAGTTTTTATCATTTGGAATTAGTTTTAAAGCTTTTTCAAAATTAAGTTCTGATTCTTTTAGCATTTCTTTTTTTAAATATAATGCACCTAACATTTTATAAGCATTGGTAAAATTTTGGTTATATTTTACAACAGTTTGAAAACTCTCAATTTTTTTATCAATATCTTTTTCTTTATTTCCTTGTAAAAAATAAATAACAGATAACCATACATAAGATTCCATATCATTTGAATTTAATGTTATTGATTTTTTTAAATAATCTATTGCATCATCAGGCTTAAACTCATAATATTTTATTATTCCAAAAGATCTATAACCTTGAGCTAAATTAGGATTTAAATCTATTGATTTTTGGGCATTTTTTTTAGCATCATCAAAAATTGCTTTTAACTCAGCTTGTTTATCTTTATCTAAGCCTTTTTGATAATAAAAATTAGCCAATGAAGCTTGAGCGTCTGCTTTTCCTGCATAAGCTAAAGAATATGTAGAATCAATAGAAATAGCTTTATCAAAAGATTCTATAGATTTTTTTAAATTTTCAAAAACTTCTTTTTCTGGCTTTTCTCTTACATTAAATGCATAATCCATAAAAGTATAATAAAAAGTTTTTCCTGTCGTAAAATAGCTATAAGCATCTGTATTTTGTGTAGCTTTAGTAATTTTTGTTATTTCAGATTTTTTATCACTACTTATAGTAATGTTTTGATTTTCTAAAAGATCAGAAGCTAATTTGTCTTGCAAATCAAAAATATTATTACCTGTTACTTTTACAGCTTTTAGTATTTTACCTGTTTCTACTTCTATAAAACTAGCTACTATTCTAAATTGTTTTTCAAATGATTGAATCGTTCCTGTTATCAATATTTCAGCACCAATTATTTTCCCTAATTTTACAGATTGTTTATCATCTGTAAAACCAGAAACTTGAAAACCTTGTTCTTTCATAACAGACGAAATTTTTCCTCTTTCTATCATTACAAAATCAGGTACATTAGTTAATGCAACAGAAAGAGTATCTGATGTTCCTAAACCAAATTGTTTATATTCAACATTTTCAGATAAAACTTCAAATGGTAAAACAGCTATTACTTTTTTTGCTTCAGCATTAGAAGGCGAAAAAAAACTTAAACCTAAAAATAGCACTGAAGCTAGTAATAATTTTTTTATCATTTATTTAAGCCAAAATAGGACTTAGCCATTTTTCAGCCTCTTCAACAGAAATATTTTTTCTTCTGGCATAATCTTCAACTTGATCTTTTGATATTTTACCTAAAACAAAGTATTTAGATTCTGGATGAGAAAAATAGAATCCACTAACAGAAGCAGCTGGGTACATTGCAAAACTTTCTGTTAAATTGATTCCAATATTTTTTTCTACTTCAAGTAAATCAAAAATTTTTATTTTTTCTGTATGTTCAGGACATGCAGGATAACCAGGAGCAGGACGAACACCTTGATATTTTTCTTTTATAAGCTCACTATTACTTAAAGCTTCATCTTTTGAATAACCCCAATATTCTTTTCTTACTAGTTCATGTAAACATTCTGCAAAGGATTCCGCTAATCTATCAGCTATGGCTTTTATCATAATACTATTATAATCATCATGATCTTTTTCAAATTCTTGAACTAGTTTTTCTATTCCTAAACCTGCTGTAACTGCAAAAAAGCCCATATAATCTTCTAAACCAGAATCTTTTGGTGCAATAAAATCTGCTATTGAAAGACTTGGAAACTTTTGTGTTTTTTCATGCTGTTGTCTTAATGTATTAAAAGTTTTAATAACTTCTTTTTTATCTTCAGAATATATTTCTATATCATCATCATTGATACAATTTGCTTTAAATAATCCAAAAATACCATTAGCACTTAGTAAATTTTTAGAAATAACATCATCTAGTAATTTATTTGCATCATCAAAAAGTTTTTTAGCTTCAATTCCAACTATTTTATCTTCAAAAATTGCTGGATAACTTCCATAAACTTCCCAAGTATGGAAAAAAGGAGTCCAATCTATATATTTTCTGAGTGTTTCAAGAGAGAAGTTATTTAAAACAGTTACACCTAATTTATTTGGTTTATATGTATTAAAATTAGTCCAATCAATGTTTAATTTATTTTTTCTAATTTTATCTAATGGCCAATATTTTTGTTCAGAAACTCTATTTTCATAGTTTTCTTTTATTTTTATATACTCTTCTTTTGTTTTATTAACAAAATCATCTTTTAAGGTTTCACTCAATAAATTGCTTACTACAGGCACACTTTTAGATGCATCAAGTACATGAATAACAGGAAAAGAACAATTAGGAAATACTTTTACTGCTGTATGTATTTTTGAAGTAGTTGCACCACCAATAAGTAAAGGGGTTTTTATTTTTAATCTTTCCATTTCTTTAGCAACATGAACCATTTCATCTAAAGAAGGTGTTATTAAACCACTAAGACCAATAATATCAGCGTTTATTTCTTTTGCTTTTTCTAATATTTTATCGCAAGGAACCATTACACCAATATCAATAACTTCATAATTATTACAAGCTAAAACAACACCCACAATATTTTTACCAATATCATGAACATCACCCTTTACTGTAGCCATAAGGATTTTACCTTTTGTTGTTTTTTCTCCACCTTTTCCAGCTTCAATAAAAGGGATTAGATAGGCAACAGCTTTTTTCATAACTCTTGCACTTTTTACGACCTGAGGTAAAAACATTTTTCCTACACCAAAAAGATCTCCTACCACATTCATTCCATCCATAAGAGGTCCTTCAATAACCTCTATTGGTTTTGGATATAAATGTCTAGCTTCTTCCATATCTTCATTAATAAAATCAGTTATTCCTTTAATAAGAGAATGTTTTATTCTTTCTTGAACTGTATTATTTCTCCATTCTAAAACATCTTTTGTTTCTTTTTTATCTCCTGCTTTTACATTTTCAGCAAATTTAATTAAATCTTCTGTAGCAGTATCTTTTCTGTTTAAGATAACATCTTCTACTAATTCTAATAATTTAGGTTAAATATCTTCATAAATTGCTAATTGTCCTGCATTTACTATTCCCATATCTAAACCTGCTTTTATTGCATGGTATAGAAAAACAGAGTGCATTGCTTCTCTTACGGGATCATTTCCTCTGAAAGAGAAAGAAATATTACTAACTCCACCACTAACTTTTGCTAAAGGTAAATGTTCTTTTATCCATTTAGTTGCTTTAATAAAATCATTTGCATAGTTATTGTGTTCTTCCATACCTGTTGCAACAGTAAGTATATTAGGGTCAAAAATTATATCTTGAGGTGAAAAACCAACTTTTTGGGTTAAAATATCATAAGCTCTTTTACAAATATCTATTTTTCTTTGAAATGTATCTGCTTGTCCAACTTCATCAAAAGCCATTACAATTACAGCTGCACCATAATTAAGTACTTTTTTACCTAATTCGATAAATTTTTCTTCACCTTCTTTTAAACTGATAGAGTTAACAATTCCTTTTCCTTGAAGGCATTTTAAACCTGCTTCTATTACACTCCATTTTGAAGAGTCAACCATAACAGGAACTTTACAAATATCTGGCTCAGAAGAAATAAGATTCAAAAACTTTTTCATTATTAGTTCTGAATCTAACATTCCTTCATCCATGTTAACATCAATTACTTGTGCTCCATTTTCAACTTGTTCTTTTGCAATAGCTAAGGCAGCTTCATAATTCTCTGCTTTTATTAATTTAGCAAATTTTTTAGATCCTGTTACGTTTGTTCTTTCTCCAATATTTACAAAATTAGATTCAGGTCTTATATTTAAAGGTTCTAAACCACTTAATCTTAAAAAAGGACTAATTTCAGGTAATTCTCTTGGTTTTATATCTTTGACAGTTTTATAAATTTCTTTTATGTGGTCAGGAGTAGTTCCACAACATCCTCCAACTATATTTAAAAAACCATTTTCAGCAAAATCTTTTATATGAACAGCTAAACTTTCAGGTGTTTCATCATATCCACCAAAGGCATTTGGTAATCCTGCATTAGGATGGCAACTAACATAAGTTTTACATACTCTTGAAATTTCTTCTATATAAGGTCTAATTTCTTTAGCACCCAAAGCACAGTTTAAACCAACACTCAAAAGATTTGGACAATGAGCAATAGAATTATAAAAAGCTTCTGAAGTTTGTCCAGAAAGAGTTCTTCCACTTGCATCTGTAATAGTTCCTGAAATCATAACAGGTAATTCAACTTTAAGATCATCAAAAACTTTTCTTACAGCAAAAATAGCTGCTTTTGCATTTAGTGTATCAAAAATTGTTTCAATAAGAATGATATCTGTACCAGCTTCTATTAAAGCTTTTGTTTGCTCACAATAAGCTTCTAAAACTTGTTCATAAGAAACCGCTCTAAAAGAGGGATCATTTACATCTGGTGAAAGTGAAAGAGTTCTATTCAAAGGGCCTAGTACACCTGCAACAAAACGAGGTTTATTAGGATTTTTTTTTGTATATTCTTCAGTTAGTTTTTTTGCTATTTTTACAGATTCAAAATTAAGTTCATAAGATAAATAAGATAAATCATAATCTGCTTGAGAAATAGCATTAGCATTAAAAGTATTCGTTTCTAAAATATCTGCACCAGCATCTAAATATGCTCTTTGTATTTCTTCTATTACAGAAGGTTTTGTAATTGATAATAAATCATTATTTCCTTTAAGATCTCCTAAAGGAAAAGCTTCATCTTTTTCTATACAAGTTTCATTATGATTATGACCTTTATGATTACAAAAATAACTTTTATATTCATTTTCGGTTTTATGTCTTGAAAATCTATCCCCTCTATAATCTTCTTCAGTAAGCTTATAATTCTGGATCATGGAACCCATTGCACCATCTATTATAAGGATATTTTTTTCAAGTAATTTTTTTAATTGTTCAAATAATTCCATAAAACCCTAAATTCAAAAATAATAATCTTTTTATATATGACATGTAATTATACTTTAGAAACAATATACTAAATATTAGGTTTTGTAAAAAAGGTATTAGATTTATTTAATATTTGTTTTACTATTTTGAATCTCTTTAAAAACACCATTAGCGCATTTTACAGTTTCTTTTTTACCTTCTTTTCCAGAATAATGTAATCCATCAGTACCATGATATTCATTA
>JBBTGK010000042.1:0-5662 GCA_038060635.1 Cyanobacteriota bacterium
AAAAAAGTTGTTCTTTATTTCTTGGGTTAACATTTAAACTTCTTAATCTTTTTTCATCTAAAATATGAAAACCATCTGGTTTATAAAAAGCTAAAATATGTTCGCCTGTATCATCACAAACAAATTCTACATTTGTAAAACAAGAGAATTTTTTATCAAATTCTTCTGGTTTGCCATTTTTTATTTTATCTTTTTCTGAGGAATTAATATGAATTACTTCAATAAAATCAACTTTATCAACATCTGGAGACATATTTTTTTTCAATGGTTCGGCTTTTAACTTCATAGATCTTGCACGAATTCTCATTGCAATATCGTTAGAAACCATGATTCCACCGTTAAAAGTACTAGCTATTTCTAATATTTTTCTATCATTTACAATATTAGGAGATTCTTTATGTTGATTTACTCTGTAATCTCTTTTAGAAACTAATTCAAAAATACCATTATGAATCATAACCATTATAGAATAAAGCTTTTCGCCATTATCGCCTACAATTTCAAATTCATCTATGGTTTTTGCATCATCTAATAATCTATGAAATTCTCTTGCTTGAAAGTTAATATCATCAAAGCCTTTCTTTTTAGAATCAAGTTCATCCAAAGTTGTTTCAGGAATTATTACTCTGTTTTTACCTTCTTCTGAAAGTAAAAAAATACTATATACATCATCCAACACAACTGAAGTATCAACTATATAGGTTTTGTCATATATTCTTTCGCTCATCAAAAACCTTTCTTAACTAAATATAAAATAAAAATATTATATGTGATATTATAGCTACTTATTATAAATTGATGTATTTTAGGATACAAAAGAAAAAAAATGATTGTAAAAGTAAAAACTAATACAAATATTGCTTTGGTTAAATATTGGGGTAAAAAGAATTCTAAGTTGAAAACACCTCTAAATAATAGTATATCAATGACTTTAGATAAGCTTTTTACCATAACATCAGCAGAAGTAATTGATTCTAAAAAAGATGAAGTTTTTTTTAATAATATACAAAAAGAAGATGATAAAAGTAAAAAAATAGTTGATTTTATAGATATTTTTAGAAATAATTTTGATAAAAAAGATAAAAAAATAAGAATAATAACAGAAAATAATTTTCCTACTGCTTCTGGGCTTGCTAGTTCTGCATCAGGATTTTCAGCTCTTTCTGTTGCAGTGGCGAATGTTTTAAATTTAAATTTAACTGATAAAGAACTTTCAATTTATTCAAGACTAGGCTCTGGTTCTGCTTGTCGTTCTATTTTTGGTGGTTTTGTAGAATGGAATAAAGGCGAAGTAGAAGATGGTAGCGATTCGTATGCAACACAAATTAAAGATGAAAATTATTGGGATCTAAATATGATTGTTTGTATTGTTGATGACATTAAAAAAGATAAAAGTTCTACAGATGGAATGAAAGAAACCGTTGAAACTTGCCCTTTTTATCCTGCTTGGTTAGAAACAATTGAAAAAGATTTACAAGAAGTAAGAAATGGTATTTTAGAAAAAGATTTAGAAAAAGTAGGGCAAACTATGGAACATAATTGTTTAAAAATGCACTCTACAATGTTTACAACAAAACCTTCTATAATTTATTGGAAGCCGAAAACATTGGAAATAATCCATAAAGTAAGAGAATTAAGAAATGAAGGTCTTAATTGCTATTTTACAATAGATGCTGGTGCAAATGTTAAAATTTTATGTCAAAAAAATGATTCAAATAAAATAATGAATTTTATAGATAATATTTTGCCTAAAGATAAAATAATTGTTTGTTCGGCTGGATCAGGTTATAATTTTATTTGAGATTAAAAATTAAAGGATTTTTTTATGATAACTAAAGAAGAAGTTTTAAAAATTGCAAAACTATCTAAACTTACTTTAAATGAAAATGAAATAGAACTTTTTTCTAATCAAATTGGTGGAATAATAAAGTACGTAGAAATGTTAAATGAATTAGATACAGAAGGAGTAGAACCATCTGCAAAAGCAACTGATTCGGTTAATGTTTTTAGAGAAGATATTGTTCAAAAAGGGTTAGATATAGATGATGTTTTATTAAATGCACCACAAAAAGAAAATAATATGTTTAAAGTTCCAAAAATTTAAATGGTTTTACCATAAAAAGAGGTTATAAAAATGATTTTTTCAATATTGAATAAATTTTCTAAGATTTTTTTATCCTTTTTTACCTTTTTTTTACTTATAAATTCAATTTCTTATGCCGAAACTAAAAAAAATTTGGATGGTTGGGAAAATATTAATTGGTCTGAACATAATATTAAATTTAGTTTGCCTTCTGATTTAAAAGAAACTGAAAATACAGTTAATAAATATGTAGCTGAAAATAAAAATATAACATTTGAAATGTATCCATGGAAAGATAAATATTTAAATGAAAAAGATATTGCAGATAAAGTTTTCTCTGATTTAGGAATTGAGCAAAAAGGGCTAAAAATTATTTCAAAGAATAATAAAAAAATAAATGGTTTTAGTTGTTATGAAATAGTAGGAAATGGAACTCTAGCCTCTAAACCAATAAATTTTTCTGTTTTAGGTTTTATTAATCCAAAAACATCTAAAGCTTTTGCAACTTATGTTTTATATTGGTCAAATGGAAATAAAGATAAAAGTATCGAGATTGAAAAAGAGATAATTGAAAGTATCTCTTCAGTAAATTAATTTATCTAAACTATTTGATTAGTTAATAAACGAACCTCTGGATATTTTAATTTTACAGAAGAATGTAGTTCAGGATATTTTTCTTGTAAAAATAAAAGAGTTTCAATAGATTTTGCTTTATCACTAATAGCAACAGTTGCAGAATACCAACTTAATATTTCAGATACAATATTAGCAGATTCTAAATTTCTAAGAGATTCTTTTTGTAAAAAAGTCAAAATTCTATTTTTTGACATTCTAGCTCTATTTACATTAGCTAAAACTCTTTTAAAATAAGGATTTAATTCTTTTAAGCGTTCAATATTATCACTCGCATAAGCTTCTAAGTAATTGGTAGCAAAAAGCTGAATATCTTTTGATGGATGTTCACTAAGTTTAATTAAATATGTTTGTCCATCTTTTTGTTTAAAATAGGTCATGATAGAGTTTCTTGCAAAAAACCTAACATCATTGTAAATACTATCACACAGGTTTATTAAAAATTCTGCTGACCAAGAGTTTTCATAAAAATGTTTACTAAATTCATTACAAGCAAATTTTCTAGTATCTTCTTGTTTAGAATCAAAAAATCGTATTATTTTGTTCATATTCTCTTCTGAATTTAAAATACTTTCTTTTATATGTAAAATCATTTTCCAACTAGCTTCTCTAATTGATTTTATTTCATGATGAGAAAACTTAACTATATCTAATAATTTTAAATCTTCTGACCAAACAATATTTTTTTGTAATATTTTTCCACATAAATCTTGTGTTTCTGCATTTTTAGATTCTAAAACATCTAAAACAATTTCTTTATCTAATACATACATAAAATCATTTAATTCATTCTCTATTAGATTGCAAACATCTTTTAAAAGTTCTTTATCAGAGTTTTTTGTTTGTAAAAATAAAAACAAATCTCTAGTAATAATTTCACCAAAAGCTCTATTTTTTATACCATTATCTTTTTCATAATTATCTTTTAGTTTTTGTTCTTCTTCAGGATCACTATAAGATGTATTATAAGTATCATAATTACCAAAAGAATTACTAGGTTTTTGATGTTTTATTAACCTCATTAATAAAGGTTTTATTGATTTTCTAATATCAGCTAATTTATTAGTACAAAAAGCTAAAATAAGTTCATGTTTTAATATCAAAGAATCATCAGATAGTTTTGAAAGTATTTTTATAGCATATTCTCTAACAGATTCATATTCTGAATTAATCATAGCATCTATAATATTTTGAGGTATTTCTTTTGGTTTAAGTTCTCTATTATTAAAAACATAACAACCAAAAAGTTGAATTCTTTCTATTTTATGTTTTAATAAATCTTCTATTATTGATATTCCTAATCCTAAAAGTAGATCAGGAAAAATAATTCTAAGAGCATCTGTCAAATCTTTTGCTTTTTCAACTTCATCTTCTTTTAAAAGAAACATATTTGCTACAATTTTTGCAATAAGAACTTTCATTTCTTTTTCTTCTAAAGTTGATATAGATAGAAGATTTTTTGCTTTTTCTCTTGTATCAGAAAAATCTGATAATAAAAGAGCTAATATAAAATTAGAGTTACCCTTAAATTTAGCTATATCTTTATCAATCCATTTAAAAGCTTGTTTTCTAGCTACTTCATAATTACAAAGAGCTAAGGCTTTTACAATTTCATCAGAATTTGTATTATTATATTGTTCTTTGGCAATTTCAAAAGAAACTTTAAGTGTTGATTCATATTTCTTTTTTAGCATTTCTAAAAGAGTTTCTATATCTATTTCACTCCAAATTTCTTTATTTTCAAAAAGAGCTTTTGAGGCAAAATCATGAACTATTTCACATTCACTTTCTATTAATAAATGTATTAAACCAGCAGGATTTTTATTCCATAATTCAGGAAACCATTCTTCTCTTTTATTTTCATAGTTTTTTTTGTAATTTTCACTTTTTAAAAGATTTATTATCTCTATTTTTAATTCTTCTTCAGTTTTTCTATCAGATAATTTTTTTAAAATTAAGGAAAAAGCTTTATTATTTTGTTTTAAAGTGTATCTATCAGAATTATTATATAAAATATGATTCAAAGTTAAATATTTTGCAAAAATATCATAGGCTGTATAATTAGTTATTATTTTTGCATAATTATCGCTTTCATAATCATATTCATAACTATCTCGAATTTTTAATTCTTCTTTATCACTATCTTTATAATTTAAAAGAACTCCGACAGCCATTTTTACATAATCATTATCATTATTTTCACCTAATTCTTTTAAAGTTCTTGTTACTCTTTTTTTCAAATAAAGTCTAGTTTTATTACTATAAGAAAACCTTGATTTTTCTGTTTTTAACTCTTTTTTTATGTTATCTGATTTAATGTAAGTAGCATTATTCCATTCTGTATAATTTTTAATATTTTCTCTTTTTAATTCTTTTTTGATATTATCATCCAAATTGAATGTATTAATATCTATATTATTACTCCAACTATACGAATTAAAGCTAAAAACTTCTTTTTCTTTTTCAAATCTATATGATAAAAGACCAAAAAACTTAGCATCTCTTCTATATTCAGACGCTTTAAAAATATATCTTATTTGTTTAAAATAATTTGGTGTTAAAGGACAATTTGATAAAAAATCAAAAAGAACTTCTCTAATAACCTCAGTATCTAAAAGATATAAATCATATAAAATATTAAATTTTTGATATTCATTTGAACTTAAATAAGTATATAAATTTGCCTTTAAAAGATTTGCTTCATCTTGTTTTATTGCTAGTTTTAAATCATTTGATAAATTTTCAAGAATTTTATTTTTTAATTCTTCTTGCTTTTCAGTATTATATAATTTAAATAAAGCTTCTACAGAGATTCTTTTTAATAAAACAGAGTTTTTTTCATCATCTAATAATTTTTCAAGCTCAATAATACTTTTTTCTCCACCACAAAAACCCAAAGCACAAATACAAGCATATTTTTCGGTTTCATTTTTACTATTATTATTT
>JBBTGK010000043.1:0-14800 GCA_038060635.1 Cyanobacteriota bacterium
ATGGAACTGATAATGATGTTGAAATATTCATGAAAAAAGTAAAAAAATCAATTATAGAAGATGATAAAGAATGGATTTCTAATCATATTTCTTATCCAATAAAAACTAAAATTGATACAAAAAAAACAATAATAATAAAAAGTAAAAAAGAACTAATAAATAACTTTAATAAGATTTTTAATAAAGAATTTAAAGAGCAAATTAAATCATTTTGTTCTTGTAACTTATTTCATAATTATCAAGGTGTAATGCTTGGTAATGGACAAATTTGGATTGAAAACAAACCTAATTCAACTAATACTAAATATGATTTTCAAATAAAAGCCATAAATAATTGATCAAAAAATTTAATTTTTTTATAAAACAGATATGAAAATTTAATTTTAATGATAGAATATAGTAATAATATTTTTTTTTAATGGATCAACATGTCTATAAACGAATTACCTAGTTATGTACAACAAAACTTGGCTATGGTTCAAGATAATATTAGAACCATGATCAGTGAAAATGCTCAAAATTCAGCTGGTAGAATAGACTCTGAAGGTATGTATAATTCAGTTTTTAATGATATTATAACTACTTTTAGTGACACAAATTTTGATGATTCTTTTTTCTCTACAAAAAAAAATACAGATAAAGCAGGTGCTTCTTCAAATATACCTAATGATTCTAAAATACAAGACTACATGTCATCTAAAAATAAACTTTCAGCTGAAAACGATTTATCAATAAAAAATGCGTATGCAACATTATTAAATTCAGATACTTCTAAAAATTTACCTGTAGAAGAAATAGAAAGACAAGATTTAACCGATAAAATAAATAAATTAAAAAATAAAGCTATGGATAAAAATGGCTCTTTAATAACTGATGAAGAGTTTTTTGATTCTAAGGCAATATCAGCTTCGCAAATAAATGAGATTTTAAAGAAAAAAGGTTCTCCTTATGCAAATATGAAATTTGATGGTATGACTGCTGGTGAACTTATTTATAAAGAATGTCAAACCGCAGGAACAACACCTGAAGGTAATCATAAACTAAATCCTGCTGTAATTTTATCAATTCTTGGTGCAGAATCTGGCTTTGGAACAGATCCAAAAGCAAATAAAACAAATCCTTTTAATATAAAAGTTGATGGAAGTTTTAATAAAGTAAATAGTTTTCAATCTAGTCTTAATATGGCTGTAAATACTATGTATAACTGGGCAGTTACTAAACCTAACGATTCAAAAGTATCATTTTTTGATTTTGCTGGTGATAAATATTGTGAAAATTATACAGATAAATGGAAACCAAATGTTGAAAAATACTTTTTAGAATTTACTTTGAGTGATGCAATTGCTTCAAAAATTAATATGACTAAAGTTAATCCATTAATTGGATCCGAAAAAAAGCCTGATATAACAGCTCTATTATCTTCTATGGGTGGTGTTACTGGTGGTCAGAATAATGGAGGAATGATGAATATGGCTAATATGATGCAAATGTTGAATGGAAATAATAAAGAAGCTCCCATTGATAAAATGAACTTATTATCTTCAATGACTCCAAATTCTATGGTTTTTGGTGATAAAGAAGAATAAAAATGTTAGTATTTGCTAAAGCTCTTCAGCTATCTGGTATGGCTACATTACCTTTCGCTATTTATTTTGGTGAAATGGAAAAAAGTATGATGTATGAATTTAATTACTTGTTAATGGGTTCAATTATATTTTTTGTTGGTCGTGTAATAGAATCAAAGTTTGTTAAATAATTTTCTTCTGCATATTTTTATCTGACAAAATAATTTACCTGTAAAAAAGAAAAAGTTTATATAGATTCAAAAGTTACTTGTGGTAATGATTTTAAATCATTCATTACAAAAAAGAAAAGGAACGTTTTAAAAACGTTCCTTTTCTTTTAGTGGGGGATTTTTTATGACTTAATTAATCATTATCCAATTTCAAAACTGCCATGAAAGCTTCTTGAGGTATTTCTACATTCCCAATTTGTTTCATTTTCTTTTTACCTTCTTTTTGTTTTTCAAGAAGTTTTCTTTTTCTACTAATATCTCCACCATAACATTTTGCAAGTACATTTTTTCTCATTGCTGAAATATGTTCGCTCGCTACTACTTTTCCACCTATGGCAGCTTGAATTCTTACATAAAACATTTGACGAGGAATTAATTCTTTTAATTTTTCAGACATTTTTCTACCAATTCTAGAAGCATTATCTGTAGGTACAATCATAGATAAAGCATCAACTTTATCACCAGAAACTAAAATATCTAGTTTTACAAGTCTAGAAGCTCTTGTGCCACATATTTGATAATCCATAGAAGCATATCCTTTAGATCTCGATTTCATTTGATCAAAATAATCAGTTATAAGTTCTGCTAAAGGCATTTCATATTTCAAGGTTACTCTTGTTTTATCAATATATTGCATATTAATAAAAATACCTCTTCTATTTTGTGTAAGCTCCATCATTGTTCCTACATACTCATTAGGAAGTATTATAGAAAGATCAACATAAGGTTCTTCCATTCTTTCTATTTTTGTAGTTTCAGGTAATTTCATTGGGTTGTCAATCATTTCAACACTACCATCTGTTAAATAAACTGTATAAATAACACTCGGAGGAGTTAAAATTATCCCTAAATTGTATTCTCTTTCAAGTCTTTCTTGTATTATTTCCATATGTAAAAGACCTAAAAAGCCACATCTAAAGCCAAAACCTAATGCACCAGATGTTTCTGGCTCAAATTGTAATGCAGCATCATTTAATCTTAATTTTTCTAATGATTCTTTTAAAATCGGGTACATTTCTGTATCAAGAGGATAAAGACCACAAAAAACCATAGGAATAGCTGCTTTATAACCTGGTAATGCTTCAGGAGCTGGTGTAACAGCTGAAGTTATCGTATCACCAACATTTGCATCTCTTACGTTTTTTATACCACCAGCTAAATAACCAGTTTCGCCAGCTCTTAATGATTTTACATTAACTTGTTTTGGAGTAAGATAACCTAATTCAAGAACTTCAAAAACCTTGTCATTAGACATTAATTTTATTTTATCACCTTGTTTTACTTCACCTTCAAAAATTCTAAAAAGGATTACTACACCTCTATAAGAATCATAAAAAGAATCATAAATTAAAGCTTTAAGTGGAGCAGACGCATCACCTTTAGGATGTGGAATTCTTTTAACAATTGCTTCCAAAACATCAGAAATACCTATACCTTCTTTGGCACTTGTCAAAACAGCATCAGAAGTATCAATTCCTATTATTTCTTCAGTTTCTTTTTTTACTCTTTCAGGTTCTGCACTTGGTAAATCTATTTTATTAACAACAGGAACTATTTCTAAGTTATTTTCTATAGCTAAATAAGTATTTGCAATTGTTTGAGCTTCAACACCTTGAGTCGCATCAATTATTAATAAAGCTCCTTCACAAGCAGCCAAACTTCTTGATACTTCATAGGTAAAATCAACGTGTCCAGGTGTATCAATAAGATTTAAAACATAATCTTGCCCATCAAGAGCTCTATAAGAAAGCCTTGCAGTTTGAGCTTTTATTGTTATTCCACGTTCTTTTTCTATATCCATAGAATCAAGTACTTGCTCAGACATTTCTCTTTTTGTAAGAGAACCAGTAAACTCTATAAGTCTGTCTGCAAGAGTTGATTTCCCATGATCTATATGTGCAATGATAGAAAAATTTCTAATCATATCTTGAGGTATATCAGTCATAATTTATATAAAAACAAAATAATAAAAATACCAATTAATTATATATGTAATTGATATTAATTAGAGGATATGAACAAAATTTTTAACAAAGTGGTCTTAGGTTTTTATAGTTAGTGAAAAGTAATATTTCAAGTTCTCAGCCTTTGTGTAAATATCTCGAAGGTATGCTAGCTTTTATTTTCGATATTTTCTTTGGTTTACTTATCCAGCATTGTAAAAACTGGTAAGAAGTAGATGCCGTTAACTTTCTAAAATAATACATGTCTTTATTTCTTATCTTTAATTGCAACATCTTAATTTTCTATTTTTTAAATAAACGCACTTATATGGCAATTAAAGTGAGTTCATTTTCTCTGAAGTATCTCAGAAATGGTCTTTAGTAGGTTTTTTGAAGTATACGGCTTTTCCAAAAACACTACAGAGTCTTGTTTAACGATGTCTATACTCTGTTTAAAACCACTCACGACTACAAACTTGGTGTTTGGGTTCATTTTCTGTATCGCCCTCACTAAAGCAGTTCCATCCATATACGGCATCATAATATCAGTTAAAACTAGAGCAATCTTTTGACCGTGTACGGCGTATATAGCGATTGCCTCAGTTCCATCTTCGGCTGTGAGTACTGAGTATCCATACGTTTCTAAGGTTGTTTTTGTAATTTCCCGTATGCTCATTTCATCATCCACAACAAGAATAAGTTCGCCATTTCCAGTGAGGTATGTTTCTTTTTCTTCAGTTACAAATACAACAGTGTCTTCTTGTGTAGGCAAATATACCTTAAATGTTGTTCCTTTTCCAACCTCACTATAAACGTTAATAAATCCATTGTGATTTTTGATAATACTGAAAGTTGTCGAAAGACCTAAGCCTGTTCCCTTCCCAATTTCTTTCGTGGTAAAGAATGGCTCAAATATTCTTTCTTTAATCTCTGGTGGTATTCCCATACCTTGGTCAGAAACGGTGATTATGACATACTGACCAAGTTTTGCATCTAAGTTCATTTTCACATATTGCTCATCCAAAATAATGGTTTCTGCTTTGATATCTATCTTTCCACCATTGGGCATGGCATCCCGAGCATTCACGCAAAGATTCATCAAAACTTGATGAATCTGGGTTGCATCAGCAGAGAGTGTTGGTAAATTTTTGGAAATGCCAGTGCAAAATGAAATTGATTTCGGGAAGGTTTCGTTTATGATCTTTTCGATTTCATCAATAAGTTGACTAATTTGCAGAATTGTTCGCTCTCCCTCGATACCTCTAGCGAATGATAGTACCTGCTTTATGAGGTTTGTACCTCGATTTAAAGAAGATTCCAGCATTTGAAGTATTTTTTGGCTTTTTTCATCTGTCAACTTCATCTTAATAATATCGAGATACAGCAGAACTGGGGTAAGAATATTATTTAGATCATGAGCAATACCTCCAGCAAGCGTACCGATACTTTCCATTCGCTGATTCCGCAGAAATTGTTGTTCGAGTTTCTTTTTCTCTGTAATATCACGAACTGTTGCTATAACATTAAAATTATTGTTCATTTGTATCGGGCTTAAAGAAATCTCTACTGGAAACTCAGTGCCATTCTTGTGCTTCGCAAAAAGTTCTTTACCCGTTCCCATCGGTCTGACTTCTGGATTAGATGTGTAATTTCTACGTAAAATGTCATGAGACTTGAAACAGTGGGGAATCAGAATTTCCACTAATTTGCCTATCAACTCTTCTTTCGTGTATCCAAAGAGACATTGTGTACGTTGGTTGAGGGACTCAATTTCGCCAGAAGCATTCACAACAATAATACAATCTGGTGATGATTCATACAACGTATGAAAATAGGCTTCACTTCTGCATAATTTTTCCATCGTATGCTTGTATTCAGTAATGTCTTGAGAAAGTATAAAAACGCCTTCAGGAATTGGCTGAATGCTGAGCTTGAACCAACCTATTGTTCCATCAGGAAAGATAAACTCATTTTCGATTAGTTGAACAATTCGTTCTTCCATACAATGTTTTATTCTCATAAACACTTCTGTTACTTCAATGCCTGGCCACATATCCATATATTTTTTGCCCAACAATTCTTCATTGGGTCTACGGTTATGTTTTTCTGCTGCTGCATTGATATAAAGATAGCACCAATCAAAGCCAAGGATCTGGCAGCCTTCCAACAGATGATCTAAAGTAGAGCGATAGCGTTCTTCAGATTTTTCTATTTCATCTTGTTCCAACTTGGATGGTGTAAATTCGTTATGGTAGTTTTTCAAATTTTTTGACTCATTCATTTTACTTTTCCTAATATAATCGTAATATTTGTGCCCTATTTAAATTTAAGGACAATTTCTACTATTTACAATGCCTTTTAAACAAGATAACTTTTTTAATTCAAACCTTTAAACTTTTTTTATTCTTCTCGTATGTCTTTATAACGAATAAGTGTAAATAATGAGCTATCGATGACTATTTTACATATATTAACTTACTATGCCTATTCCTGTATACTATATTAAGTAGTTGCTTTTTCCTATTTTAATTTTTCCTTTGGCATGTCTTATAAACTTTCTATTTCTTCAATACTTAATCCCGTTATTTCTAATATTTCTTAATAGTGGAAAATTTTTTAATTTTAATTTTACTTCAATTAAATCAGGTAAAAAGACATTTGGAGTAGATTATTTTTTTAGTAGTATTCTTCAAAAATCAATAAAAAGTTTATGTTTTTATTTAACTTAGTAAAAATTATTTTATTATTTTAGAAATTCCTTTAAAAACATCATTTCCTGATTTTCGACATAATTCCAATAAAACTGATTCATAAGTTGATATTATACAATTTTCAAGTTCAAATCTTTTTAGAGCAATTAATTTATCATTTATTTTTCTTGATGAAACACAATCTTCAATTATTACTACATTAAAACCATGTTCTTTTAAATCTAGGGCAGTTTGTAAAACACATACATGAGATTCTATACCAAATAATAAAATATTTTTCTTTTTTAAGGTATTAATTTTTTTCAAAAAATCATTTGAACCACAACAACTAAAATCTATTTTTTCTATCGGAGCATAATTATCTTTTAATAAAGTTTTTATTTCTGGAATAGTAAAACCAATCCCCTTTGTATATTGTTCTGTAACAACAATAGGGATTTCTAATAATTCTAACCCTTTAATTAATTTGGAACAATTTTCTAATAAAATAGTATTTTCAAAAATATGAGGAAATAATTTTTCCTGTATATCAATAACAACTGCCATAGTATCATCTTTTAATAATCTCATTATTTTAAATATCCTCTTAATCAATCTATTAATATATTTAAGCAGATCAGTAAGTATTTTTCTAGTACTAAAAAATAGTTTTAGAATTTATTTTATTTTAGAGTATAAAATTAAGACATATATGTTAATATGATGTATGCAAAATTATTTATAAATTAAATTTATTTTATTTTTTGGAGAGATAGCTATGGAATTAGGAATTCATCTTACTTGGGATTTATTGATAGAAGCAGAAAAACATAAAGATAGTACAAGGTTTTTTGTTCCTGAAAACTCATCTTATACGCCTATAAGTTGGAATGAATATGCAGAAAAAGTAAAACAAATTACTGGTTTTTTAGTTTCATTAGGTGTTGAAAGTCAAGAAAAAATATCAATTTTAGGGCAAAATAGCTTTAATTGGTGTGTAACTCAACTAGGAATACAAGGAGCTAGATTAATAACTGTTCCTATATATCCTGCATCTCAAGCTGATTTATTAGAGTATTTTTTTGAACACTCAGATTCTAAAATACTATTTTGTGATAGTTCTTTTTTACCTATAATAAAAAATGTAAAAAAATCAAAAATAGAAAAAATTGTTGTTTTGGATAACAAAAAAGCTAATTTTACTTCTGAATTAGAAATGATAGATTTTAATGAAGCTTTAGAAATTGGTAAAAATCATCTTAAAGAAGGTGAAGAAAGAACAAAATCTGCTTCAAATAAAGATATTGCGACAATAATATATACTTCAGGAACAACTGGTTTACCAAAAGGAGTAATGTTAACACATGCTAATTTACAATCAAGTTCTGCTGATTGGATAGAATTAAATGGAAAATATGTAGCAAAAAATGCTGTAGATTTACATTGGCTTCCTTTATCTCATACCTTTGGAAGTGGTTCAATTATGCTAGGAAATAGATTAGGTTGGCAATCATATTTTGCAAATCATAAAGAACTTATCGAAAAGTTAAAAGAAATAAAACCTCATTTATTTTTATCAGTCCCTGCTTATTGGGAAAAAATTTATAATCTTATGCAAACCACAGATAAAACTGATATGAAAAAGAGTTTTGACCTTGTAACTGGGGGAAGATTAACTTTTGGTCTATCTGGTGGAGCTGGTCTAAAAAAAGAAATAAAAGAAGGATTTTTTGATATTGATTTTTTAATTATAGAAGGTTATGGTTTAACAGAGTGTTCACCTACTTTAACTATGAATAGAAAAGATAAATTTAATTTTGATACTGTTGGAGTTCCTTATCCAAATGTTCAAGTAAAATTAGCAGAAGATGGTGAAATTCTTGCAAAAGGCCCTAATATTTTTATTGGTTATTATAAAGATGAAAATGCTACAAAAAACACCTTTGATGATGATGGTTGGTTTAAAACAGGGGATGTAGGTCTTTTCACAGATGATGGATTTCTTAAAATAATTGATCGTAAAAAAGAGATTTTAGTAACAAGCGGTGGTAAAAATGTTCCACCTCAAAACATAGAAAGAATGTTTCAAGATAACATATATATAAACCATTTTGTTGTTTATGGAGATGGTAAGAAATTTTTAACAGCCTTAATTACTTTGAATGAAACTGAAGTAAGAAATAAATTAGAAGATAAAAATACCGAATGGAATGAGTTATTAAAATCTGAAAAATTAAATTCTTTAATAAAAGAACAAGTTGAAAATGTTAATAAAAATCTTCCTTCTTATGAAACAATAAAAAAATTCTATATTTATCCTAATCAACTTACAGTTGAAGATAGTTTACTAACATCTTCTTTAAAAGTAAGAAGAAAAGCTGTCTATGAAAAATTTAAGAATGAATTGGAAGCTTTATATTAGAAAATAGAAGGATTTAAAATTAGTAATGAGTGTATTTGATCGAGTTAATAATTTATATCATAGATATTTTGCAGATAATTTAAAAGCTAAAGCTTCAGCTGGTTTTACTAAATCATTAGGAACACATGAAAAAAAAGAAGCTTTAAAAGCCATAAAAGATTCTTTTGAACTTGGGTTTTATGGAGTAGTTATCGAAAAAATTTTTAGTTATTTAGATAGTGATCCAAATAATAAAGAAGTTAAATTAATTTTAGCTCAATCATACATACACTCAGAACAAATTGATTTGGCAGAGAATCTTTTATATGATCTCTTAAAACAAAAACCTCAATCAACTGAAATAAGGGTTTATTTATCAGATTGTTTTATTAAAAAAGGAAAATATCATTTATCGGCAGATAAATTAAAAGAAGTTTTTAAAATGGAACCTGATTATGAAAATATAAAAGTAAAAATTTCTGAATCTTTATACATGTATGGGAAAAGTTTATTTAAAATAAATAGCCTTACAAAAGCTTTAGCTGTTTATAAAGAAGCTCTTGAATATAACGAGAGTTACAATATTTTTTATGCTATTGGAATTTGTCATAAGGATTTAAAAGAATATTCTAACGCTATTGAAATATTTTTATTTGTTGAAGAAAAATTTAATGATCAACTCAAATCAAATTTATATAATAATTTGGCTGAAATTTATGAAATTTTAGATAACAAAAAAAAAGCTATTGAATGTTATGAAAAAGCAATTCAAATAGAAAAAGAAATTTATTTAATTCAATACTATAAGTCTAAAATACTTATGAATCAAGATTATTATAAAACTGCTCTCAAAAATATGATAAATATTAATATTGTTTATCCCAAATTCATTAAACCATTATGGTCTATTATCAAAAACTTTGAAATATTAAACGAAGAAGAACATGCTTTAGAATATTATGAGAAAATTTTAGCAATAGAAAAAGATAATTCAAATGCAACAATAGAATATGCAATTTTGCATTATAAAAAAGGAAATATAGATATTGCTAATTCTTTATTAAATGCAGCTTATTTAACTGTTTCTGGGCAAGATATACGAGTTATTAAAACCTTAGCTAAAATAGATATTAAAAAAAATAGACCTGAAGACGCACTTAAAAAATTATCGAAAGCTTTTTATTTAGAACCAAATGATTATGAACCTTATTTTCTTGCTGCTAAATGTCATTTATACTCTAATTCTACATATAAAGCGATTGAAGAATGTAATAAAGCGATTGAATTAGCACCTGAAAACATAGAAATAATGTTATTTTTGGCAGAAATATATTTTAAGAATAAAGATTTAGATAATTCTATCTCAATTTATGAAAGAATTATCGAAAAAGATCCAACACATAAAGAGAGTTATTTACTATTAGCAAAAATTTTTATGGATAGTAGTAAATATAAAAATGCCATTTCTATTTTAGAAAAATTTGTAAAAAAAGATAAAAATAATTATGAATTTAACTATAATATTGGTTTATGCTACTATTTTTCTAAAGAGTATGATAAGGCTATTGATTTTTTTGGAAGAGTTCTTGAAAAAGATAAATTACCCGAAATATATTTATATACCAGTTATATATCGAAAGAACTTAATGATTTAGCTTATGCTATAAAAAATATTGAAAAATATATTAGTTTTTATCCAGAAAAAGTTGATATTTTATTATATGCAGGTAAACTTTGTTCTGAATTTGGTGATAAAATTTCTGCCGAAAAATATTTTAAGGAAGTTATGTCTCTTGATAGATATAATGCCGAAGCTAGTAGTTTATGGAAAAATATAAGAAGATAAACATACCCTATTTTACTCTTATTGAAGCCCCTCATGGTTATGGTAAAACTTTTTATATAAATAAATTATTAGAAAATAAAAAATTAGATACTTATTCTATTTCGGGTAGTGAAATTTATTTTGATCTAAAAAAATTAGAGACTTTTATAAATAAAAAAGATAATCATGTTTTAACTTTAGATAATATTAATCTTTTTATTAATTATAATGAAATAGTAGATTTTTTAGAAAACTTAATTTTAAAGCCCCTTAAAAATATAAAAATAATTGTTTCTAGCAATAAAAAAACAAATTTATCATTTGAAAAATTAGATAACAATTGTATTTATTTAGATATAAATTTATTGAAAATAACTGAAGATGATTACAAGGCTTTATTTAAAGAAAATAATTTAAGGGTTGAAAAAACAGATCTAGATTTTTTAACTGAAACAGAAGGTTGGAATTTAGCAATAGATTTATATATAAAATTAAAAAAAGGGAATATTTCATATAGATTTTTTAATGAATTATTAGCTAAATCGATAAAAAAAACTTTAACTAACGAATTAACTTATAAAAATAAAGACGATTATTTTATTGATTTTTTACCTAAAATTTTTAAAAATGATATTGATACTTTATTTATTGAAGATGAGTTTTATTGGGAAGAATCGGCATTAAAAGAAAAAGATTTAATACATTCTATTTTACTAATAGATAAATCTATCAATATTTGTAATAATAACCTTTTAGAAAAAGGAGCAAACATACTTAATTTTATTACCAGAAAAATATATTTTCTATCATTAATAGGAGATTATTTAGAAATTGATAATTGTTTAGAATTAGGAGAAAAACATTTAGAAAACTCTAAAGATAAAGATAAAATAGCTTTTTTATATCAAAAAGCAAATAGACAAAGATTTTTATGTAATCATGAAAAAGTTTTTGAAATTATAGAACAAATTAATAGTTTTAAATCTATAGAAAAAGAGATAATAAATTTACAAAATAAAACTTATATCTTGGAAGGTTTAACTCATTATCAAAAAGGTGATTATGATAAAACAAGAGAAAGTTATAATAAAGCCATTTTGTTGGCAGATAACTTATTCAATGTAAATTTATCGAATGAAATAAAAATAATGTTAGCTTTTTTAGATGTATGGGAAGGAAAAACAAGTAATATTAACTCTGAAGAAATATTTAATATAATAGAAAATAGTCATGAAAAAAAACAACCACTTATGTTTCTTAATTTTGCTTTTTATCTTATTTTAGGTGAAAAACTTGATATTGAAAAAGGAATAGAAATAATAAATAAAACCAAAGAAATTTCTAAAAAATTAGGTTATAAATATCTTTTACCTTTAATCTATGATATAGAAGCTAGAATTTATAGATATTCAAAAGATTATGAAAAAGCTCTTTATTGCCACAAAAAAGCATTAGAATTAATACCTGAAAATTCCTTTGACTACTTCCAAGCCTCTTTAAATCAATGTCTTACTTTTATTAGAAGTAATTTTAAAGAAAAAGGACAAGAACAATTTGAAAAATTATTAATAAAAACCAAAGAAAATAATATTATTGGTTTATATAACCAAATAGATGTTTTATTAAAAGAATTAAAAAATGAAAAAATAGAAGTCCATAATCAAAATAAAATTAATATTAATGAAAATAGCCTTTATACAATAAAAATAAATACTTTTGGTAAATTTCAAGTTTTTGTTAATGATAAAGAAATTTATGAATGGAAAAGAAAAAAGACAAAAAAATTATTTGCTTATCTGATAACAAATCAAAGAGGAATTCATAGAGAATCTTTAGCAGAGATGCTTTTTTCTTCTGAAATTACAGAAAATCCATTAAAAAACTTAGATGTTAATATACATAGTTTGAGAAAGACATTAGAACCTGAAAGAAAAAATAAAGCGTCTTCAGTCATAATGTTTAAAGATTCTTGTTATCTATTTAATTGGAGTTATACATTTAGTTTTGATTTTATTGAATTAGAAAAAAATTATCTTTTATGGAAAAAAGAAAAAAATGAAGATAAAAAAATTACTTTTTCAAACAAAATTATTGAATTATATAAAGGTACTTTTCTCGAAGAATTAGATTTTGCAGATGATTGGCTAGAACAAAGAGAAGATTTTTTAAAGAAGTTTCTTGATATTTCCCATTGGTTAGCAAATTTATTTATAGATAAATCTGAATATGAAGAAGCTGAAATTATTTTAAATAATATACTTAAATTTGAAAAAATAAATGAAATAGCATTCATTTTACTTTTAGAAACGGCCGAGCAAAAAAAAGATTTTGATCTTTTAAAAAAAACTTATGCTAAAGCTGAAAATAATTTTAAAAAAATAAATGATTCTTTACCAACTAATGAAATAACAGCTACATTTAAAAAAATTTATTCAAAATTTAACCTAAAAATATAGTGATCTAATATACAAAAATCGTTTTTTTCTAGTAGAATATTATGTATAGTAATTGGTGTTAAAACATTAGTAAACATTAATAACTTTTAGTATTATTTTTTCGGCTTATTTTAGGTATAAATTAGTATTTATGTGGGCACCAATAATAATTCTTTCTATTTTATGGACTATTTTATTTGTAGTCTTCTTTTATATAAGAAATAATATGAAAAAAGAAGAAACGGAAGTTTTTGAAAAAAAATATCCAGTGAAAGTTTCTGCTGAAGAAAAAGAAAAATTTCTTTCTGAAATTGATGAGTTGGCAGTATATGTTTCTAGACTACCAAGACCAAAAGATGTTATTCAGAAATATAGAAATGAAGAAATTGATACTAATGAAAATTAAACTAAGTTTCTAAATTTTTTATAGTATTAAAATTAGAAAACGATAATACTTAAAAAACTCTTGCTATCTCATGAAAACATTCAAAAATCATATTTAAATATTTAACTTTATATCAACAGCTAAAAATTTTTATTAATGCTATTTACGATAATATTGTTAATAAAATAAAATTATGGTTAAATATTACTTGTATTTTGATTTAATTAGGAGAAAAAATTGAAAGATTTTTTACTTGAAATAGGAACAGAAGAATTACCTGCAAATTTTGCAAATGAAGCTAGAGAACAATTAAAAACTTTATCAGAAAAATGGCTTAAAGATAATTCTTTATCATTTGGAGAATTAAAAACATATTCTACACCTAGAAGATTAGTGGTTTTTATAAAAGATTTATCAGAAGCTCAAAATGATGTAGAAAAAGAATTAAAAGGGCCTGCTATAAATGTAGCATTTGATGCTGAGAATAAACCAACAAAAGCCTTAGAAGGATTTTTAAAATCTCAAAATTTATCTCTTGAACAAATAGAAAAAAAAGATTTTAAAGGTAATATTTTTGTTTTTGCCAAAACAATTCAAAAAGGAATTAAATCAATAGAATTATTGTCAAATTTTATTCAATATCTCATATCATCAATATCTGTAACAAGAGGAATGAGATGGGCTGATTATAATTTAAAATTTTCAAGACCAATACAATGGATTTTAGCTTTATTTGGAAATGAAATTATGAATTTTGAATTAGAAAGTATAAAATCATCTAATTTTACAATGGGTCATAGATTTTTATCATCAGGTAAAATAGAAATAAATTCTGCTGACGAATATTTTTCAAAATTATTAGAAAATAAAGTGTTATTAGATAATGAAAAAAGAAAAGCTAATATTGTTGAACAACTTAATAAAATAGCAGAATCTGTTAATGCAAGTGTTATTGTAAATGAAAGCTTGCTTAATGAAGTAAATCAATTAGTGGAGTATCCTTTTGCTATAATGGGTAGTTTTGATGAAAGATATTTAGAATTACCTGAAGTTGTTAATGTAACAGTTATGAAATCACATCAAAGATATTTCCCTTTATTTGATAAAAACAATAAACTTTTACCTAATTTTATAACTATTTCAAATATGAATTTAAATGAAAATAATATTAGAACAGGAAATGAAACTGTTTTAAGAGCAAGATTAGAAGATGCTATGTTTTTTTATAAAGAAGATTTAAAAGAACCTTTTGAAAATAAAATAGAAAAACTTAAAAGAGTTACTTATTTTGAAGAAATTGGAAGCATTTATGATAAAGTAGAACGT
>JBBTGK010000044.1:0-8003 GCA_038060635.1 Cyanobacteriota bacterium
TTCCTGATAACAATAGTTCAAAAATGGTTTCGCCATATACTTCTTTTAAATATGAAAGAGATTCTGCTGACTATAGAGTTTTACAAGCATTTGTAAGATGGGGTTTTTCAACCTATCCATCTCAAATAAAAATGCTCGATATTGATAGTCATGGTGGTGCTTTTATTGGTGTAGTAAGAGATGATACATCTGGTAAATTAATAAATCTTCCTAACCTTTCTAAAGCAATAAAAGGTTCTACTGGTAAAGTTGATATTTTAAATTTCGATGCTTGCCTTATGGGTGCAGTAGAAGTTCTTTATGAATTAAGAGATACAACTGATGTTATGATTGGTTCTCAAGATTCTACATTAGGAACAGGTATGTTATATACTAAAGCCTTACCTTCTATAATTTCAACATCAAACAGTAATGATGAAATTGCAAGAAAAATTGTTTTAGCAAGTGATATAAAAGGAAATAAAGATTTTTTATTAAGACCTAACAAAAAAGGTAAAATTCCTAATGTTTATACTGTTGCGGCTTTCAAAGCTAAAAATATAGGTTCTTTAGCATCTGAACTTGATAAATTATCTAAACTTATTTTGAGTAAAATATCAACTCAAAAACAAGCAATAAAAGTTGCTTTAGATGGCACTCATGCACTTCATGTTGATGAAGATGATATGGGTGGACAAAGAGATTTGTCTGAAATTTTATCAAGAATTATTTTTACAAATTCAGATGTTTCTATAAAAAACCAAGCTACATTAGCAAAAACAGCATTAAATAAATCAATAATAATTGCAAGAATAAATAATAATGAGAAATATGCACAAGGAATGGGTATAAATATATCACCTACAAATTTAGCATCTGATTCTTATAAAGCTACTGCATTTGCAAAAGAAACATCTTGGGATGAAATGATTTTAGCTGTTAATAAGTAAGTTTTTCTATTTTATATTAGGTTGTATATTTAAGGTTATTAGGAATTAGTAATGAACAAAAATTTTAAAGTCTTTTCAGCTCTATTAGTTGGAGTTATTACTATTTCCTCTTGTTCAACCTCAAATGAGTTAATTATTGAAAATTCAAATACTTCTGAAACTCTTAGCAATAAACTTGTTTCAGTTCCAGCTGATCCTTCTATTTTACCTCAAATAACCTCTTCAAAAATTGCAGATACAGAGTGGGGAGTTAATGTAAAACAACTTCCATCTTCAAAAACACAGAAAAAAGCTACTATTTTATCTTATATGGGTTTTAATAATAGTAAAGGTAGTGATAACAGAGATGAATTACCTAGAATGATTAATTTCCATGAAAATTCAGGTTCATCTAGCATCATGAATATGATTTTACAAACAGATGATTCTCTTGATAAAGATCTAAAAAGATATTTAGTTATTCCAGATAATAATGACTCAAAAATTGTTTCTCCTTACACAGCTTTTAAAAATGAAAGAGACTCAAGTGATTATAGAGTTTTACAAGCTTTTATGAGATGGGGTTTTTCAACCTATCCATCACAAATAAAAATTCTTGACATAGATAGTCATGGTGCTTCTTTTAAGGGAGTTGTAAATGATAAAAAATCTGGTAATTTAATAAACTTGCCTAACTTCGCTAAATCAATAAAAGAATCTGAAGGTAAATTAGATATATTAAATTTTGATGCTTGTCTTATGGGGTCATTAGAAGTTCTTTATCAATTTAGAGATACATCAGATGTCATCATTGGTTCAGAAGATTGTACTAGATTAACAGGAATGTTATATACTAACTCTTTACCTTCTATATTAGCTAATTCAAAAAATAATGATGAAGTTGCAAGAAAAATTGTTTTGGCTAGTGATAGAAAAGGAGATAAAGAACTTTATATAAGACCTAACAGAAAAGGCAAAACACCTAATGTTTATACTATTGCAGCTTTTAAAGCTAAAAATATCGGTGCTTTAGCGACTGAAATGGATAATCTATCTAAACTTATTTTGAGTAACATATCAACACAAAAACAAACTATAAAATTAGCTTTAGATGGTACTCATGCTCTTTATATTGATGAAGATGATATAGGTGGAGAAAGAGATTTATATGAAATTTTATCAAGAATTGAATTTACAACTAACAATGAATCTATAAAAGCTCAAATTAAAGTAGTTAGAAATGCACTAAATAAGTCAATAATAATTGCAAGAATAAATAATGATGAAAAATATGCAAAAGGAATGGCTATAAATATATCACCTGCCCATATAGCGTCTGATATTTATAAAGCAACTCCTTTTGCAAAAGAAACATCTTGGGATGAAATGATTTTAGCTGTTAATAAATAAATTTGAATAAGCGTTTATGTTTTGTGTGTATATTAGATTATAAATGGAAAGGTTTTTATGAAAAATAGTATAGCTTTATCTCTATCTGGTTTAGTGCTTTTATCTTCCGTGGGATGTAAAAATAACTCTACTTCAGAAGACTCTACAATTACAAATGATTCTTCTTATGTTTCTTCTACACCCAAAAGAGGTCAAAGTAGATTAACAGGAAATAATGCCTACTCTTTTGCAAAAAACAATGCTAAAGCCAAAAATCAAAAATCTGGAGCAATAAAAGGTGATGGTATTTATAGTGATCAAACTGAACTATATTTTTCAAACCCAGAACCTTCTTCAAATCAAAATGTAAAAGTAAAATTAAGAGCATACAAAGATAATTTAGATTCAACTTCAATCGTTTTTAGTGACGGAAGAGTAGTTGAAATGAAAAAAGATTCTTCTGATAAAAATAACCTTTTTGATTTTTGGGCAGCAGATATAAATGTTGGTTCTTCAAATTCAAGATATAAATTTAGAGTAAAAAGTGGAAATGATACAGCCTATTATGATTCATTAGGTTTTGCTTCAAATGATCGTGGTTTTGATATGAGCTTCTTCCTTGTACCTAATTTCAAAACACCTGATTGGGGTAAAGATGCTACTTATTATCAAATTTTTGTTGATAGATTTTATAATGGAAATACAAAAAATGATGTAAAAGAAGGCGAATATATGTTCCCTTATCCTGAAGATCCTTCAAATCAATTTAATACAAAAACAAAAGCTATGAAATGGGGCGAATTACCTGAACAACCTGCTAAAAATAGAGATTTTTTTGGTGGAGATATTGAAGGAGTAAGACAAAAATTACCATATCTACAAAGTTTAGGAATTAATACTATTTATTTCAACCCTGTTTTTACCTCTCCAAGTAATCATAAATATGATACTCAAGATTATAGAACAATCGATCCTCATTTTGCGTCAAATGAAGAGTTCAAAAGCTTTGTAAAAGAAGCTCATTCAAAAGGTTTTAAAGTTGTTGTTGATGGTGTTTTTAATCATACTGGAAGTTGGCATAGATGGTTTAATCGTGCTGGTAAATTTGACACAGTTGGAGCTTACCAAAATCAATCTAGTCCTTGGATAGATTTTTATAATTTTGCTCAATGGCCTAAAAAATATACTAGCTGGTGGGATTTTGATACATTACCAAAACTTAATTATGCTTCAAATAAACTTAGAGGCGAAATTTATTCTAACCCAGATTCTATTGCAAAATCATGGATAAATGATTATGGTATAGATGGTTGGAGACTTGATGTTCCTAACGAAGCTGGTCCTAATGGTGGTAGTGATGACCATTCTATTTGGAAAGGTTTTAGACAAGCTGTAAAAAGTGCTAATCCTAATGCAATTATTCATGGTGAACTTTGGAAAAATGCTCAACCTTTTTTACAAGGTGATGAATTTGATGGTGTTATGAATTATGAAGGTTTTGCTGATGCTGTTTCTACTTACATGAATGAAGGCTATACAATAGAAACAACTCAAAGAGAAAGAATTACTCCATCATCATTTGATACATGGATAAGATCTGTAATGGCAAAAACTCCATCTCAATCTAATTATGTTCTTATGAATCTTTTATCTAGTCATGATACTTCAAGATTTTTATTTAGAGCTAGAGAAGATAAATGGAAGGCTTATGAGTCAGCTATTTTCCAAATGACATTTATAGGTGCTCCTATGATTTATTATGGAGATGAAACAGGAATGACTGGTGGAAAAGATCCAGATTGTAGAAGATCTTTTAATTGGAACTTTGATAAATCAGATCATTTATACAAACTATACCAAAAAATGCTTACTCTCAGAAAAAATAATTCTGCTTTAAGAAGAGGTTCTTTTGAAACATTATTAACAGATGATAATAATAATATTTATTCTTACTCAAGAATGGATAAAAAGAATAAAGTTTTAGTTATTTTAAATAATAGCTCTGCTACAAAAACTGTTACTGTAAATGTTGCAAAAATGGGAATTGATAAAGGTACAGTATTAAAAGAAGAATTAAACAATACTTCTTTATCAACAAGATCTGTTACAGTTGATAATGATTATAATGTAACCTTACCTGTTTTTGGTCATTATGGTGCTGTTTTTGCTTTAGATTCTACTAAAAAATAGTAAAAAATGTTTTAGCCAGAGATTGCACGAATAACACGGATAAAAATGCTTAGATAAAAATAATATCTGTGAAATCTGTGGAATCTGTGGCTAAATATAAAAAAAATATTTATCTCATAAAACTCAACAAAAAAAAAATATTTTCTTACATGATTTTTCTTATTGTTATCTCAAGAAAAATTGTTTATAATTCATAATTACAAATTATTAATACTGACTAAATATGGATGCACTGAAAGATTTTTTAAAATATCCTCAAATTCCTTTAACACTTGGGGTTATACTTATAATTACTTCTTTTTTAGAAGTTATGGATGTAACGATTCTTCTTGTTAAAATAAAAATGTCTTTTGGAATATTAATATTAGGTCTTTATCATATAATAAAATCTATTTCTACTATAACTGATTCTGAGTAATGAAAAAACTATTTTTAACTTTTTTATTTTTTAATATATTGACTTTTGCATCATATTCAAAAGATCTTACTTATGTAAGTATTGGAGATCATCAAGTAAAAAATACAAATGAACTAAATAAAATATTAACAAAAAACGATTATCCTGCTTTTACAGGTAATTCTATATATTGGGGAACTGGTAGCAGAAATATAGTTGGTAAAGTTATTACAGGTAGTGAAAATAGTTCAACATTAGAAAGTAAAATTTTAAAAAATGATTCTAAATATTCATCATACTTATCTGGAAAATTTAGTTCTATATTACACGTAGGATATTCTGTTTATTCTGATGATAAGTTTAACATTTATCCTATTGTTGGATTAGGTTTAGGAACGGAATATTTAGATTTTTATAAAAAACCTGCTTCATTAGTTTTTGAAGACATACTTAAAAGTCCTGAAAATGGCTCAAGTTTTTTAAATACAAGCATAATAAGTGATATTGGTATCGCAACCGATTATGTTTTTAGATTTGGTAAAAAAGAAAATCAAGTAGGTATAGCTATAGGATTAAAAGCTGGTTATGTCTTAAATATTTATTCTTTAGGTTTTAATTTAAAAGATTATAAGATTTCAAATGCACCAAATTTAGATAGTTCTGGTTTTTATGTCAAATTTTTTGCTGGTTATGAAGAAGGAATTATCCCTGCTATCATAGGGCTTTTTAGTTAAAATTCTATAACAAAAAGTACATATATTAAAAAAATTGGTTAAAATCCTTTTTAGATATATTAATTTAGGTGTTTTAGATCATGAGTGAAGACAATTTTAGTATTTGGTTACCTGAAGAAAATAGTCCAAATAATTTTAAAGATTCAGATTCTTATTTGCAATGGGCTTTTACAAATATTGCTTCTATGCCAAGAGAAAATGTTGATGCTATAGTAAAAAATCTTTTACAAATTGGTTTTGTTTATCATGCAGGAAGATGCTTAGAAATTTCATCTCAATATAAAATAGGTGTTTTTTTTACAGGAAACGAGCTAATAAGTTATAGATATCCTAATTTTGGAGATTTTCATAAAGATATAAATGCTCTTATATACTCAGGATTATTGTATAATAATGTTCAGAGAAAAGATACAGCTTCAATTACTTTTAAAAGAGCATTGAATTTTATAGAAGAAGCTTTAAGGCAAATAAATTCTTATGAATCTGAAAGTACCAAAGATTTATTATGTTTAGCATTAGCTTTTGAATTGGCTGGTCATTGTTCTTCATGTGCAGGAAATACTTATGGTTTGGAATATTATAAAGCCTCAAGAGATTATTGGGAAAAAGCTGAAAATTTAGATCACGAAGAAACCGAAAATTGGAAAAAATACAAAGTAATGAAAACAGTTTTATCTTGCTTGGAGAATGTTTCAGAAATAAAAGCGATTGATAATAATGATAAAAAAGATTTGCTTTCTTTAGAGTATTCTGAAAGAATTGAAAAAGCAAAAGAATTATTTTTTTAGATAAATGATGAGTAAATAAAGAGGAATTTCAATGTTTGATAGAGATATGCTGAATGACCTTGCAAAAATAAAGGTTAATAGAAAAAGAAAAGTTGATAATATTGAAACTCAAATTATTAATGAAAATAAGCTTAAAGCTATAGAATCAGATTTTTTTGATACTAACGAGGAAGATTTTGAAGAAATAGTTTATGAAAGTGAAGAGGATTTTGAAAAAAGTCAAGCATTAAAATCTTTATTAGATGATTCCGAAAAAAATGAAAAGCCTAAGAGTAATTTAGAAAATCTTGCTAATTTTATGAGTGGTTTTTCTGGAAATAAATCTAACCAAAACCAACAACAAGAAGAGGAAGCATACGAAGAAGATGATTATGAAGATTATGATGACGAAGAAGAATATCAAAATCAGCCTCAATCTGTTGAATACAAAGAAGTTGATGGTAGTCAAATAAATTCAAGATATGTTGGTGAAGATGGCAATATTAATATAATATATGGCGAACCAGGTAAAAATGTTATTAATAGGAAAAGTGTAGAAACTCAAAGATTAGATAATAAAATGGGTGCTTTAGCAGGATTATTAACTAAATTTAAATCTGAAGATGAAATTGAAGCTGAAGAATCTGATCCTGATGTAATAATGATGGATAAAGAAGTAATAGTTAACAAAAATCTTAAAAAAATGGATACTGTTATACAAATAAAAGATAATTTAGAAATAAAATTAGAATTTGTGAAAAAAGCATTCAAAACAGTTACAGATGAAATAGAAAGAAAAGCTAAAATACCACATATAGAATTAGATTTAACCAGAGCAGATTATTTAAGAGCTTTATTTACTAAAAAAAATATAGATGATATGGATGTTGCAAGAATATTTACCCTTTCTTTATTTTTACAAAATCCTGAAAAATTTCCAACAGAAGATACTTATGAACAAGTTGTTTATTTAAACTCTCAAATTGGTGCAAAATGTAAGTCTATTGATTTAAAAAGAATGATAACCTATATTGCATCCGAATCTGAATTTAATCAAACGGTTGATTTAGTTGCGAATATCATTAAAAATCCAAATTTTAATGCTGAAGGTGTTTCAGAAGTATTTGGAATAAAATGTAAGGAAGTTTTAAAAATTCTTATGTCAAAATGTCTTAAAAATAATTCTTTTGATTATATGAGTAAAATAAATATACTTTCTATAAAACAAGATATACAAATGAGAACTAGAAGTATATCCTCTTCTATAAGTTTATTAGATTCATTAAATCTAAAACTTAAAGCAATTCATCCTAGTTTAAAAGAACAATTGAAAAAAACGGAAGAAAAAATAATAGAAACTACTGAAAAAATAGAAGTTTCTAAAATAGATTTAGAAACTATAAAAAAGGAAATAACAATATTAGTATTATTAGAAAATGCTAGAAAATTAGGCGGTTATAACCTTGAATTTGTTAATAATATTCCATTTGATACTATTGCAAAACAATTAAAAGAATATGATCTAGATACAGAAGATTTTATCATAAAAGATACTATTTTATCTGTTTTAAAAGATGAAACTATTAATAATATAATAAAAAGCTAAAAATATTATTTA
>JBBTGK010000045.1:0-12536 GCA_038060635.1 Cyanobacteriota bacterium
AACTATTTAGAAATAATAGAAAAAGAAGGTAAATCAGAATTACTTTTACAAACATTAGTAAAAATGACATTCTGTCGAGAAAAAGATGAAGAGATGATTAATAAAATAAAAAATGTTATCTTAAATCGTGAAGAAATGCCTGTAAAAGAAGCTTTAGCTCTTCTTCCTGATGCAAATAATCAGCTAAGTGAGGTTATATTACAAATTATTGTTAGATCAAACAAAGGTATTCCAATAAAAGATTTAGAAGCCTTAATGCAGAAAAAATGGGGAAAATATACTGATGAATCTAATGATGATAATGAGCAGGAAATAAAGATACTACAACGTTTTATTTGGTATTGTGGATGTATGAAGATTGTTCCTCAAATATATTTGGAGATTTTAGAAAATAAAAAATCAAGAAATAGAATTTTGAATATAGCAATATTACAAGCCTTAGAAAATTGTAAAATTGATAAAGACTTAATTTCAGTTCTTAAAAATATTACATTATATGATGAAAGTGAATTAAGAATATTGGCTGTTAAACTAATTGAAAAAAATGCTTCTAAAGAAATAAATAGTATTTTTGAAGAAATTATTGATACACCTCAAGCATTTTTACAATTAAAAGATATATTATCTGGAAAAAAAGAACTACTCAAAAAGGCTCTTAAAACAGGTATTCCTATATCTTCATTTAATGAAAAAGATATTAATGATTTAACAAGCATTTTAAAAACTGCGGAAAAAGATGACGAATTAATTTTTACTATTTTAGAAATTTTAGGAAATATTAATAACGAAAAAGCGGAGAAAGAACTTGATGATTTTTCAAAGATTAAGGATCAGAAAAAAGAACTTAAAAACTTCGCTCTTAGACTAAAAAGAAAATCTGAACGTATAAGAAATAAAATAACCTCAAGTGAATGGTTAGAGGTAATAGCATGAGTAATGAAGAAGAAAACCAAGAAATAGAAAACAAATATCATACAATTGATTTACAATATAAGAAAAATAGTAAACTTTTACAAAATGATACTGAAGATCATTTAATTATAGGTACTAATACATTAAGAAAATCTGTAAATTTTAAAGCAAAAATAAAAGATACTTTAATGTTTAGAGAATGTCTTACAACTCTTTATGAAGTCGTTTCAGGTGATTTTAGCTATAAACCAAAAGATCGTTCTGCATATCTTGCATATCAATCAATGAAAAAACAAAATTCTTCTTCTTCAGACTGGGAAGCAAGACAAGCATATTTTGATTGGTTAATGAGAAATGATGCAGATACATGGTTCATTCTTGATCCTGTAGTGTCAGTTTTTTCTGATCAAATTACCTTTGAAGTTTTTAGTAAAGATGAGGGTGCTTATGCAATGCTTTCAATTTCAAAAGATATTTTTGATATAAATGGAGAAGTAAAATGTGGGACAACTAATATTGATTTTAGTAATGAGTTTATTTCATCAATTAAACAAATGCGTAGTCATAGAGAAACATATCTTGATATAAGCAGTGAACAAGTTGAAATTGAAACTAAAAAAGAAAGTGAAAATGATAAAACCATAGAGAAAAAAATAAAACTTCCAGATTCATGGTTAAGAGGATTTCTTCAGGTTCAATCGGCATCTCTTTTAAATTATACAAAATTTGATATGAAACCGATTGATTTATATAATGTAATTCGTCATCTTAGCCTTAATAAAGATCAAAAAAAAGGTGGTAGAGCTATACGTATAGAATTAGTTCCTGGAGAATTACCAAGATTAGTTTTAGAACCATGGAATATTGTTATTCAGACTTCTGGAACTGTTTATAAAGGTTCTCGTCCTGAGATAATACGTCTTTGGGGAAGAAAAAGACTTAAAATTCTTTCTGGTATTTTAGGAATGGCTCAATCTATTGAAGTATATTTGCTTGGAAGTGGTATGCCTGCATATTTTGTAATTAAAATGCCTAATGCTACTTTTACTTTAGCTATTACTGGTTTTAGCTCTTCTAACTGGTCTCAAGGTTTGGTTTTTGATTTGTTATTACCTCGTGAGAATAAAGAAAATAAATCACTTGATTTAATTATAAAAAGTTTGAATAAAAAAACTTTAATGACTATAGATGAATTAAAAAATGATTTAAAAATTGATCAAAAAGAATTATTTGCAGGTTTACAAAATGGATGTCAAAAAGGTTTGCTCATGTATGATATGAATACCTGTAGATTAAGACCTTTACTTGATGAAATGCCAACATGGGATGAGTTAGAGTTTCGTAATAGAAAAGAAAGAAAAGCTCATGATTTAATTGCTCAAAAAGATACTGTAATTCTTGAATCTGAAGAACATATACATGATATTGGTGTAGAATTGGTTGGGAAAGTAAAAGTTAAGGAAGAAAAAAGAGAATATAGACCTGTATTAAAAATTAATTCTGAAGGTCGTGTTTTAAAAGCAGAATGTACGTGTTCTTTTTTTCGTAAACATAAACTAAAAGAAGGCCCTTGTGAGCACTTAATTGCACTTAGAATTAGATTTGGTCAAATTGAAATTGAGAGAAAAGAGAATCCTAATAGAACAACAGTAAGATTAGAAACACGAGGTTATGTTAAAAGGCTTGATAATGGAAATGAAGAAATTTATCAACTTTCTTTAAATGAAAAACGTTTGATTAAACGTTTTAATCTTTCAGGGAAATTAAAAAAACATTCAATGGTTTATAACTCTTTGGAAGATGCAAGAATTGCCTATTTTGAACAAATTGATATTTTAGAATCAAAAGGTTTTATTGATACAAGAGGGTAAAATGATGGATAGTAATAAAACTTGGCAAGAAATAGTTCAGGCTGGTAGTGTAGAAAAATATATTAATGAAAAATTAGTTAAAAATGGTTTTTTAGTAACACGCCGTGAAGTTGATAAAATGGATGCTAAACAGCTAAAAGAATATAAGGAATCTTTAAAAAAAGAAGCTGAAGAAAAGAAAAAACTTAAAAAAGAGACTTGGAAAGCATATAAAGAAAATAATATCACTTATTTGGGTGAAGGTGTTTTTTGGAAAGATAAAGCCTATAAAGATAAATTTGACCTAAAAAATGCAGAAGAACGTTGTAGTGAAAATGAATTACCTCAACTAGACACACCAACACAATTAGCGGAAGCTTTGGGTATAACTATTGGTCAACTTCGTTGGCTTTCATTTAATCATGAAGCAGCAGAATCAATACATTATAAATCCTTTGAAATACCTAAAAGAAGTGGTGGAAAACGTTTGATATGGGCTCCAAAACCAAAAATTAAAGAAGCTCAGCATTGGATTCTTCATAATATTCTTGAATTGTTACCTGTACATGGTTCTGCTCATGGATTTTTGCCAGAACGTTCAATTCTTACAAATGCAAAACCACATGTTAATTCTAAATGTCTTATTCGTATGGATATTAAAGATTTTTTTCCTACAATAACTTTTACCAGAGTAAAAGGTGTATTTCGTAATGCAGGATATAGAGAGCAAATAGCTACTCTTCTTGCTTTAATTTGCACAGAATCTCCACGTAAAATGATAAAATTAAAAGAAAAAACATATTATGTTGCTATTGGAGAACGTTGTTTGCCACAAGGTGCTCCAACAAGCCCAGCACTTAGTAATATAGTTTCATTGAATATGGATAAAAGGTTACTAGGTTTATCAAAATCAAATGGATGGCGTTATACACGTTATGCAGATGATCTTTCTTTTAGCTTTCCTGAAAGTAAAAAATCTCCTGAAGTTGGTTATATTTTAGGAGCTATAAAAAGAATTGCAGAAGAAGAATGTTTTGAAATTAATGAAAAGAAAACATGGGTTTCAAGAAAAGGTGGAAAACAATCAATTACAGGTATAACTGTGAATGGTAAAGAAAAACCCAGAGTTTCTAGAGAATTAAAGAGAAAACTGAGAGCTATAACTCATAATCTTAAACAAGGTAAAGAATTACATGAAGGTGAATCTATTCATCAAATAATTGGATATTCGTCTTATGTTGCAATGGTAGAGCCAAAAATTGGAAAAAAATTTATAAAAGAACTTACTCCTTTTTTGAAAAAAGATAAATAAATTGATTGAATTATATAAGGTAACAAGTAATATTGCTCAGTAACATAATTGATGATATAAGAATACTGTGTAAGGAGCGTTTTAAAAACGAATGTGTTTAAAGTATTCTCTACACAAAAAAATTGGGTAATTTATAATGTTAATAAGGTTAATTAATTTCTGAGCCTTATTATAATCTTTTATATAAAATACTTAAAATGTAGAAGAAAAAGTATTATACTTTAAAAAAAATTAGGGGATAAAAAATATTTTTAATATGGAAAAAGAAGAACGTATAGCATTAGCAATAAAAAATGTTGTTTCTTCTATGATGGATAAAGTTATGAATAAGGTTTTAATTGAAGACCCTTTTGTTAAAGAATCTCATCATTTAGCAAAGCCATTATATTCTGCATTAGTTCCAGATGAAATTTTTAAAGGTTCTCATTTTGAAAGAAGGTTTGTTACACCTTTTGGTGGAGTTTGGGAAAAATTAGCCCAAGTTGTTGCAAAAGAAGCTCATGGTAATTGTCTAATTGGACATACTATTGAAGGTACTATTGGAATTAAAAGTTTAAGAAGAATACAAGAAGTTTTAAATAAGTTAGAACATAAAACCAAAGACGAAAATAAAGCAAAACCTAATTGGTCAGAAGAATTAGCATATATAAAGAAAGGTGGAGGTAATCTTATACCTGTTAGTGTTACTTGTGATATTTTTATTCATAATGAAACGACTAATACTAAATATGCTTTTGAATTAAAAGCTCCTTTACCTAATAGTGATCAAACTAAAGTAAGTAAAGAAAAAATGTTTAAACTATTATCAATGAGTCCAAAACAAGTTGATCATGCTTTTTATGCTTTAGTCTATAACCCTTATGGAAAAAAAGAAGACTATAGATGGAGTTTTCCTATGAGATGGTTTAATATGCACGAAGATGAATCTGTTTTAATTGGAAATGAATTTTGGGATTTAATTGGCGGAAATGGAACTTATGAGAATATTATAAAAGAAATTAATCTTTTAGGTAAAGAATATAAGGAAAGAATTTATAGAGAATTTCTTGAGATTGAGCCACCACAAGATTTTGATAAAATAGAGCCTAAATAAAAATGAATAAAAATAATTTTACGTTTGTTGATCTGTTTTCTGGTATTGGTGGCTTTAGAATAGCACTTAATAATCTAGGTGGAAAATGTTTAAATTTTAGTGAAATAAGCAAAGATGCAATAAATACATATTGTGAAAATTTTAATGAAAATTCTGATAAAAATTTAGGTGATATTACCAAAATAAAAGAATTACCAAAACATAATTTACTTATTGGAGGAGTTCCTTGTCAAAGTTGGTCTATAGCAGGAAGGAACCTTGGATTTGATGATGATAGAGGTCAGCTTTGGAATGATACAATATTTTTATTAAACCAATCAAAACCAGATGCTTTTATATTTGAAAATGTTAAGGGGTTAGTTGACCCAAGAAATAAAGAAGCTCTTTTATATATTTTAAAAAGAATAGAAGACGCTGGTTATTTTGCAAATTATTATGTTTTAAATTCATTTGATTATGGAGTTCCACAGAATAGAGTAAGAATTTATATTGTTGGTTTTAAAAATAAAGAATTTGCATTAAAATTTAAAATACCAAAGCCTTTAAAAAATAAATTAAGACTAGCTGATATATTAGAAGATTTAGATGAAAAGCCAGTAATAAGTGAAAAAAAATACCAAATGGATTTATTTGGTGAAATTATTAATGAAAAAACAATGAGCTTATCACAAAGTAATGGTCTTAATGATTATTTTTTATTTAATGATTTAAGAAATGGTCATTCTACAATTCATTCATGGGATATTATAGAAACAACCGATAAACAAAAAGAAATTTGTTATCTTTTACTAAAAAATAGAAGAAAAAGTGCTTATGGTAATTTAGATGGTAATCCTTTATCTTTGAAACATTTTCAAGATTTAGATAATTCTATAAAACAAAAAGATTTAGATGATTTAGTAAAATTAGGTATTTTTAAAGAAGAAGAATATTCTTTTGTTATAAATGATATAAAAATTGATTTAACAGAAGATGAAAAGTTATTATTAGATTGTAATTTGGATAAAAAAATAATAGTTGATTTAGTAAAAACTAATAAAGATATTAAAATTAAAAAAATCTCTGTTTCTAAAATTTTAGATTCGTTAAAAGAAAAAAATGTATTATCTTGTATAGAAAAAAGATATGATTTTAAAAATACTAAAATAAGTACGGGATTATTTGGAGTAAATAGAGTTTTTTTACCAACATCAGATATATTTCCAACATTAGTTGCTAGTGATACAAATGATTTTATTTCTACAAGTATTTTAAAATCCAAAAATGAAAAAGATTATAAGGAAGAATTTATTAATAATATTTATAAAAAGAATAATTATAGGAAAATAACAAAAAAAGAAGCATGTTTAATACAAGGTTTTCCTAAAGACTTTATATTGCCTCTTCATAGGGCTAGATGGATGAAATTATTAGGTAATAGTGTTTCTGTGCCTGTTATTGAAAATATAGGAAAAGCTATTTTAGAAACAGGGGTTTTTGATTTTTTAAATGAAGAAAAAGAAGTTTTTTTAGATAATAGAGTGCCAATAAGTATTTAAAACATAAAATATATCTAAATTTAGTTTGACACTCAAAATAAAAAGCAATTTTTAACAGATAGAATTAGCTATAATTAAACCTTTTTCTAAATCTTCTAATGTTTCTATTCTTAGATCTCCACAATATTTTGATGTTAAAGGACCAAATTTGGGTTTATAATTATTTCTAATAGAATAAGCATCTTTAACATCATATTTTTTTGTTTTTAGAGCTTCATTTAATTTTTTATCGTTTATACATAGATTTAACTCTAATTTTTTATTATATGCCCAACTATCAATCATTAAATTAAAATCAATATAAAAATAAACTCGACTAGAAACGCCATATCTATTTTCCCTAAAAGATAGATTATGATCGTTCTTATGCTCATCCAAAGTACTTTTTAAGTATAACCCAGATTTTTTATTACTAAATATACTATTATTCATTTTATCTCTTATAAATTCTTTTAATTCAAGAATTTTATCAAATTTTTTATATTCTTCAGGATCTTTTACACACATAATAAATTATAAGTTCCAATAAAAATAAGTATTATATTATTATATGTGCTTTTTTTATCATTTACTAGAAATAATATGAAGTTAATTCTAAAAAATAGTTATAAACTAAATTATATTATTTTATCTCATTACTCATAACTTTTTATTTCTCACTACTTTGCAGAATCACAAAAATTTTTGAACCTACAACTTCTACATTTGTTAGGATTATCAGTTTCCAAAAAAGTATCTTGATTATTTATAAGCCTATGTAATTTTTGTATAGAATTTATTATTTCAGTTTCACAATTTTCATCAAATTCTACCATCCAATAAATATTATCTGTTCCTCTCTCTCTTAATGCAGAGTATATTTTTCTATTTGTTTCTCCTATCATCTCTTTAAAAGCAAGACAATAACCAAAAACTTGTAACATATTTGCTTTATATGCTTTATTACCTGGTTTATCATCAATTATTATAAAAGACTCTGGAGACATTATTATTTCATCTATTAAACCATGAATACCATATTCAGAACTTAAAACAGGAAATTCTCTTGAAAAAACTTCCATAGTAGTAGAAAAATCTAGCATTTCATCAAAAGTAGCTGGTTGAGCTTTTTCAACAAATTCTCTTTCTAATCTATGATGCTCTCTTGAACCTTCTATCATTTGAAAAGTAGGTCTAGCTTTTATTTTTCTAAAATGTTCTAAATAAATCTGATATTCACAATAGCCTTGTTTTTGCAACCAACTAATAGGAAAAGTATTATGCCCATCTATAACCGTTATACCACTTACTTCTGCATGTTTTTCAATTTTAGCTTCATTATTATTTTTAATTTTAAGAATATCAGACTTTTTTATTCTTTTTTTACTTTCAGAAACAGAGGTAAGGTTTTTCATTTTTTTACACTATTTTTATTATTTCTTGTATTTTTAAAATAAGATCTTTTGACCATTTTTTTACATTAAAAAGATAATTAGGATCTAAATATTCAGAGGTTTTATCAATTATATTTATATATAAGTGTTTTTCTCTCTCTCCAAATAAATTTTTAACATAAGATAATGTAGAATATAAAATTCTTGCATCATAACTATCTGGATAAGCTTGTAAAAATTTTTCAAATGTATTATAAGAAGAATCATAATCTTTTAATTCATAAAAAAGATTTCCTAATTTTATATATGACTCATAAAAGTTTTTTTCCATTGATTTTTTATAAAAATTCATCGCTTTTTCTATATTATCTAAATCATAATATATTTTACCTGCTAAAAGTAAATATTCAGGCAAAGGATTTATTTCGGATATAAGGTATTTTTCTATATATTGAAGAGCATTTTTTAGATCATCTCTTTTATGATATGTGTTTGAAATAATTCCATAAACTTTAGTATTATTCGGAACTTTTCTAATATATTCTTCAAAAGTTTTTACTGCTGTTTGTAATTCACCTATTTCTACATAAGAAACGCCCATATTTAATAACATTTCATAACAAGTAGGATCAATATCTAAAGCAATTGTATAACTTTTTATTGCCATAGGAAAATTATTTAGTTTAAAATAGCAATCTGAAATTCCCTTAAAAGAAATAAAATCATCAGGAATAAAAGCAATAATCCTTTGATATGCCCAAATAGCATCTTCATATCTTTTTTTATATTCATGTACTTCAGCTAAAGCCATTAAACAATCTTTATTTCTATGACTAAGACTTATAGCATCTTGAATAAACTCAACTGCTTTAAGATCATTATCTTCTTTACAATAAATTAATCCTTTATAAATCATTGCTTTTATATTTTTATTATCTAAAATTAAAAGATTATCTATCATTTCACTAGCTTTATTAAAATTTTCTAGCTTATAATTGCATAAAATAATATTATTAATAACATCTTGAGATTTATTATCTTGTTCAAAAAGTTTTTCTAAAATTACTAAAGCTTCAGAATATTCATTATTTTTTACTTTAATAGAAGCAACTTTATTTAAAAGATATATATTATTTGGAAAAATTTCAACAGCTTTTTGCAATAATTCATTTGATTTATTTTCCATATCTAAATAATCATATATTTCACATAATTTTAGATAAACTTCAATAGAAGGTGATTTTTCATCTATTGTCTTAGTTAAAATCAAAATAGCTTTATTATAGTTTTTTTCTTTAAAATATAAAAGTCCCATTCCATAATATGGTAAATAAGAATTTGGAAAATCTTTTATTAGTTTTTGAAAATTAGCTCTGGAAATTTCATCTTTACCATTTTCAAGTAAACAATAAGATAAATTGTATAAAGTATCTAAATCGTTAGGATTTAATAAATCTGATTGAATAAAATATTCTTCTGCTTTTTTATACTCTTTTTTCTCTAAAAATAAAATTCCAAGATTAAAATAGGCTGTAAAATTATTTTTATCTTTTTCCAAAACCATATTTAGTGTTTCAATAGCTTTTTCTTCTTGTAGAGTTTTTATATATAAAGAACCTAAATTAACTAAGGTTTTTAATCTAATATGTTCCTCAATATCAAGATTTAGTATTATTTTATTTATCTCTATAGATTTTGCATATTTATCAGTAAAAAAGTAAGCTTTTTGTAATTTTATTAGAAATTTTAAATCATTATTTTTTTTGTCATAAAATTTTTCAAAAATAACTAAAGAATCTTGATATTTTCTAAGTTCTAAAAGGCATTTAGCTTTTTTGTATTCAATATTTTCATCATAAGATAAATTTAAAAGAAATTCATATTTTTCTAAAGATAAATCATATTTTTTTATTAAATAATATAAATCACCTAATCTAGTTAATATTTTTGTATTATTAGTATTTATATTAATATATTCATTATAAAATGTAATAGATAATTCAAATTCTTTGTTATGATCGTATATTTTTGCTATATTTAAAATAGTTTCTTGTTGTTTTTCTATATCATATAATTCTAAAAGAAAAATTAAAGCATTATTATAATCATGTAATTTCAAATATATTTTAGATATATAATTTAGAGTTTCTTTTGTTTTTTCAGCTTTATTAAAAGAATTTAGTGCTTCAGAATATTTTTCTTGTAAAAAATTAAAAGTTCCAAGCTCATACCAATATTCTTTATTTCCTAAATCTAATGATATTGCTGTATTTATATAGCTTTCTGCATTATCAAAGTCTTTTAATTTTATAAAGCATAAATAGATTTTAAAATAAATTTCGGGTTGTTTTTTTATTTCTAAATATTTTTTATAAAAAAAGATACTTTGATCATAAATTTCTGTTTTAAAATAAATATCAGCTTTTTTTTCTAACGCTATAAGATTGTTAGGTTCTTTTTTTAAAATCTTTTTTAGAATATTCAAAGAGTTATCAAACTCATTTTTTTCAAAATAGATATAGCTTAAAACATTTAATATATTGATATTATCAGGTAAATATTTCAAAGCTGTATTTATAATATTAATAGCTTTTTCAAATTCTTTATTTAAAAGGTATAAAGTAGCTAAACCAATAATAGAATCAAGATCATCTTTTTTTAGATCTAAATATTTTTTATAATATTTTTCAGTATTATCAAAATCTTTTTTAGCAAAATAAAGTTCTGCTAGTTTTTTAAATACTTTTATATATTTAGGATTAAATTTTAGAATTTCTTTGTATTTATTTTCGCATAAATCATAATTACCAAGATGGAAGTTACAATCTGATAATTCATATAAAAGATCTGGATTTGCTGAGTTAATTTTTAAAGCTTTGTTGTAAAAATCTAAAGCTTGATTATAATCGCCTAATTTTTTTTGACAGTTAGCAAATTCAAATAATGCTTCAAAGTTATAGGGATTTATATTTATCGCTTCAACTAATAATTCTAAAGCTTTTGGAATATTATTTTTAGAAATAAAAACTTTAGATTGTAATGTCAAAGATTTTGATTTTATTGCTGACATATTAAGAACCTAAATTATTAGAGCGGGGCTGACGGGACTCGAACCCGCGACCCCCTGCGTGACAGGCAGGTACTCTAACCAACTGAGCTACAACCCCTTTTGGTAAATTTGAAAAGAAATCTTTTCAAATGTCTGAAATAACGATGGCATAACAGTTAAGACCGGAGTCTTAATTGGGATAACATGAACATTTCAGACATAAGAAAGTATATAGGATTTTCTTTCAGATAGCAAGCTTTTACCTATGTATTTAATTTTACTTAATATTTGAAAATATCTCTTTATCAAAAAACCACTTTTCTAATGGCACAAGATTGTTTATAACAAATTCTATTTTTTTACCCAAAATATCAGTATCATTAAGCCCTTCATTTGTTATCCAATTAGAAATATCTTCTTCTTTTATTTTTCTGGCTAAAGCACATGCAATAACACTTTCCATTATGTTATCTTTAATTTTTTGATTATCACTTGGTTTTATATTTATATTTATAAGAACTACACCAGATGAAGCAATTATAGGTGAAGATTCATCTTCAAAACCAATAGTTTTTAATATTTCAACAATAGAAAAAAAGATATTTTTTACATGGACATCAGTATAAAAAGCTAAATAAAGAACTTGAGCAAGAAGATATAAGTTTTTTTCATTATCAATATTATATAATCTAACAATAGCATCTGATAAGTTGTACCACATAGAGTTATTAACTAGATCTTTTATTGCTTGATTTAAGATCTCATACTCTTTTATAGTGTCATTTTTTTTATTATAAATCCAAGCAATATTTAATAAACATAAAGCATAGCCCTTTTCATCATTAATTTCTTTTCTTATTTTTAGTTCAGTATCAAACATTTCTTTTGCATAATCTAAATCACCAAGAAAAAAAAGTGAAACAGCCATATCTCGAATAAAATCTATAGAAAGTTTTTTTTCTTTTATTGAATCAGCTATTTCAAAAGCTTGATGATATGTTTTTTTTGCTTTTGATATTTCAGATTTTTTATAATATTTCTCAGCAGAAGAAACTAAATTTTTTATTTTAAGTTTTTTTTCAGCTATATTCATTTATTATAATCCGCTACCACAGTAAGGACAAACAGACCAAGCTCCATCACATTCAGAAAAACAAGTTTTACAAGTAACATTTCCAACAGGTTGTGCTTCTGCCTGCTGAAAGTTTTCTTGACTCATACCATTTTGTTCAAATTCTGGTGGAACTCCATTCATAATATATTCTTGTTTTAAATTTAAAGCATATTCTATATGCTCAACACCCAAAAAACCAAGTTCAAGATACATCTGATCTAACGGCTTCCTATATTCAATATGTTGCGATTGCTGTAATTGATATGCATAATGATAATTTTCTTGAGTGAGATAA
>JBBTGK010000046.1:0-10383 GCA_038060635.1 Cyanobacteriota bacterium
ATCAATTAGGTCAAATAGTTTGGCAATATGGCGATTTAAAAGATAATAAAATGTTTGGAAAGTCTCTTTGGGGTTCTTTATTTGATAAAACAACTTCTGTGCTTTTTAATCCTGTTTTTGCTCAAAGGTTAGAAAATGGAAATACTTTAATATCTGATACAGGAAATAAAAAACTTATTGAAGTTTCTCCTGATAAAAAAACAGTATGGGAATATCCACCAAAAAAATCAGAAAAAAAAGATTTATTTGAAGGCGCTTTTTTTATTAATAAATTAGCAAATGGTAATATTTTATGTACATTAGATAAAGCTTATGAAATGACACCTGAAGGTGAATTAGTGTGGGTTTATAATAAAATGCAAGTTGATTTAAATATAGATTGGGTTTATAAAGTAGATAACCAAAACTACCTTATAAGCACTACTAGAATTGTTAGAAGAGGAATAAATCAAGAAGTAAGCATGATAGATTATTCAGGTAAGTCTATCTGGAAATATTATTTTTCTCAATATAAACATGTTTAGGGATTTAATTTTAACCCTGTAAAAAACCATTGCCGTAGAGACGCATTGCAATGCGTCTCTACAAAGAACATATTTATTTTAATATTATATTTTTATTCAGAAGAAATTTTGTTAACGAAGGGCTTTAGTTCCTATCAAAAATGTAATATACTTTTGTTGAATTATAATAGTTTTTTCTGTAATTGAAATATACAAATTAAGAGATAAAATATGAAAAAAGAGATAAAGATACCTAATCTTGGAGATAATATTTCAAGTGTTGATATTGTTAAAATTCTAGTTAAAAAGGGTGATAAAGTATCAAAAGATGATATTTTAATAGAAGTTGGTTCTGATAAAGCTAATATTGAAATACCCTCTGAATTTGATGGAATAATTGATTCTATTTTAGTAAATGAAGGCGATTCTGTAAAAAATGAGCAATCTCTTTTAATAATTGATATTCAAGATAGTTCTTCTATATCTTCAGAAGATACAAAACCAGAAGAAAAAGTTCAAGCAACTAAAGTAGAGATTACTCAAAAAGAAGAAGTAAAAGTTGCCCCTGTTCAAGTAGATACTCAAAAAATAGAAACAAATCAATCCGTTTTAAATATACAAAAAGTTCCTAATATTGGAGATAATGTTTCTAGTGCTGAAATTGTTAAAATATTAGTAAAAATTGGGGATAAAGTTTTAAAAGATGCTCCAATTATAGAATTAGGATCTGATAAAGCTAATATTGAAATAACATCTGAATTTGATGGAATTGTAAAAGAAATTTTTGTAAAAGAAGGCGATAATGTTACAGCTACTAATAATTTAATTTCTTTTGAAAGTATTGAAAATGTTATTCAACCTATAATTAAAAATGAAACTATTGAAATTCAAGTTCAAGAAAATATTAAAAAAGATGAAATTAAACTTGAAATAAAAGAAGACAGAACAATATTAGATACAACAAATGAATCACTTAAAATAAAAGGTTCTGTAGCACCAGCAGCACCATCTGTAAGAAGATTTTCTAGAGAAATAGGTATTGATATAAATAAAGTAAAAGGAACAGGGGCTAATAATAGAATTTCTATTGAAGATGTGAAACTTTTTGCTAAAAACTTAAATTCAAAACCAATAGAACTACAAACTATACAAAGATCTTCTTATCATGAAGAATTACCAGATTTTTCTAAATGGGGTGAAGTTTCAAAAGAAACAATGAATAGTGTTAGATATAAAACAGTTCAACATTTATCTTTTGCTTGGAACACAATTCCACATGTTACTAATTTTGAGAAAGTAGATATAACTGAATTAGAAAAATTAAGAAAACAATATGCAAAAAAAGCAGAAGCTTTATCAACAAAATTAACTATTACAGGGATATTAGCAAAAGTAATAACTTCTGCACTAAAACTTTTCCCTAAATTTAATTCTAGTATTGATGTAGAAAAAAAAGAAATTATTTTTAAAAAATACTATAATATTGGTATAGCAGTTGATACAGATAGAGGTCTTCTTGTTCCTGTAATAAAAAATACCGATAAGAAAAATGTTCTTGATATTTCAGTTGATTTATCTAAAATTGCAGAGAAAGCAAGAAATAAAAAGCTAACAATGGATGATATGCAAGGAGCTACTTTTACTATATCAAATCTTGGTGGTATTGGTGGAGTTGGTTTTACACCAATAATAAATTCTCCAGAAGTTGCTATAATAGGCGTATCTCAAAGTTCTTATGAACCTGTTTATATTGATAATAATTTTGTACCTAGATTAATTATGCCTTTATCTATTTCTTATGATCATAGAATTATAGATGGTGCAGATGCTGCAAGGTTTATGAAATGGATAAAAGAAGCTTTGGAAAATCCTTTTTTGTTAATGCTTGAAGGGTAGGAAGTGATGAGTAAAAAGTGATGAGTGAGCAGTAAAAAGTAATGAGTAAGAAGTTATGAAGAATCTCTTTATCTTTTCACTTCTTACTTATCACTTCTTACTTATTTTGGTCTTTATTTTAATTGGTGATATATATGGAAAAAGAATATAAAACATTAGAAGAGTTTTGGCCTTTTTATTTATCAGAGCATAGTAAAGAAACAAATAGAATGCTCCATTTTATAGGAACTTCTTTTGGATTACTTTTTCTTTTTAGAGCTTTTTATAAAAAAAATCCATACTTAGTTTTATGTGGTTTAGGTATTGGTTATGGTTTCTCGTGGATAGGTCATTTTATTGTAGAGAAAAATACACCTGCAACTTTCAAATATCCTCTAAAATCATTTATTTCTGATTGGAGAATGTTTTATCTTATTCTTACAGGTAAAATAGATAAAGAAGTTGAAGAAATAGTAAAAAATAAAAATTATTCTTCAGAATCATAAATAGAATAAAAACGCTCTACTTTTTCATTCATCATAATATTTATATATTTAATTTGATTTATCATTTGTAATCTGTGTAAAGTTTCATTTATTGATATACCATTTACAGAAAAAGTGTATAAGGTTTTTTCAAAAATAGATTTGAAATCTTCAGGTGTATTTTCCTCATCATATAATTTCATCCAATTTTCTGCACTTAGACCAAATTTATCATAAACATTATATATGTTTGAAAAAGGTCTCATTTGATAACTTCTAGCAGGGAATCTTATATATTTTATTCTATCTTGGTATTTTTTTTGAAAATCTCTAGCTACTTTTGTCGTTGTTAAAAAATCTTCTTCAGTTTCACCAGGATATCCTACTAATAAATTGACACCTGCATGTATTTCATTTTCAACAAGCCCTGATATAGTTTCTAATATTTCAGATTTTAATTTTTTCTTATTCATTTTGTCCAATGTTTCTTGAGAAAAAGATTCTACTCCTAAAATTACTCTTCTTAAACCAGCTGATTTTAATTTTTTAATTAATTCAAGTGGTATCTCTGCTCTAAAATATCCTTCCCAAAGAAAATTTTTCTTATTTTTATTTAAAATTTCAACAAATTCATATAACCATTCATCAGAAGAATTAACTAAGCTATCTGCAAAATGGAAAGTATTAGTATCAAATTTTTCATTTAAATAAACCATATCTTGAAAAACTCTTTCAGGAGAACGTCTTTTAAATTTTTTTCCAAATAAACTATGTTCAGAACAAAAATGGCATCTAAAAGGGCAACCTCTATTTGAATAAATAGAAAGAATTTTATGTTTATAATTTTGAAAAATAATTCCCTCATAATCAGGTGTTGGCAAAGACTCAAGATCTAATTCAGAATAAAAAGTATCCATATCATTAATTTGAGCAGGTGTTTTTACACCAATGATTTTTTTTGGTTCTTCTTTTGCTTCTAATGAATTAATAATATCTAAAAATGGTTGTTCTCCTTCACCTAAAACTAAAAAATCGGCTAATTCACTTTTTAATAATAATTCTCTGGTTGAGTCACTTTGTGTTACTTGAGGCCCGCCAAAAATTATTTTTGTATTAGGGTAAGATATTTTTATAAGAATTGCCATTAGAACACTTAAATATAAATTTGAAGTATAAAGACTAAAACCCACAACATCATAACCACCAAATTTTATAAGATGTTTTACAGCAAATTTATGTGTTTCTTCTAATTTTTTTACAATAAAAACATCTAAAATGCTTCTATCATAAGCCCATTTATCTATAACATCTAAATTAGGAAATATTTTGCCTAAACTCATCGTTTTTTTATAATTATTTATTAGAGACGATATTATAGATAGTTCATAAATATCACTAACAAAGCTTTTTCTAATAGTTATTTGAGGAAAATCTTCAGGACGCCATATCTCTAATGCATCAGGTTGAGTTCTTAAATCTAAAGTATTAATTTGGTCATTTGGTCTATATTTTCTTAAATAAGCTTTTACACATGCAATTCCTGCTGAAGGAAAACATAAACTTCTTAATTCAAAAGAAGGAACAACGGCTAAAAGAATTTTCATTTTTTTATTTTTACTAAAAAATATTTACACATAAAAGGGAATTATAACAAAAGATGAAAAATTTTTTATTGAAAATATAATAAAAAACTATAATATAGAGATAAAATTAGATCATATTTAAACTTTTAAATTATAATAGATTTTTTTTCAGATTAAAATATATGGGTCATACAATAATAACACCTATATTATTGATTTTAAATGGTATGAAAAAGGATTAAAACTTAAAATATGACTAAATCTTCTATTTTATTTTTTACTAGAACTAGCATCAAGATAAAAATGATTAGGATCGTTTTTACTAACATAAATTGTATTAGAAATTTTTGTGAGAACATTTGAGTTAGAAAAACTTACATTTCCTTTAACTACCACTGGTGTTATTGATATACTTGAAGAACATGATGTAAATATTGATACTAACATTACAGATAACAAAAATAGCTCTATTCTTTTTGAAAACACCATAAAATATACCTATAAAACAGTAATATATTTAGTATACATCAAATTTTATTTTATTAAATAATTTTAAAATAAGTTAATTATATAAAAAATAAAATAAATACTTTTTTTAAATTTAATTTTAGTTTGAATTAATAATCTTATTTCTATCATCACCATTTATTACACTTATTATTACATTAGCAATCTCTGGAGAAGGAAGTAAAGTAAGTTCCATTTCAACTATATTATGTATATATGGTTTTACGTAAAATACTGAAATAGTCTGAGCAAGTAATTTATTATTAATATCAAACGCATTTACTTTAAGATTCATATTTCCTGAAGGGGTAATAAGTTTTAATTTTGGTATTTCTGGTGTAAGTATAAATTTCAATGTATTTGGAATGTATGTACCAGATAGCTCCAGTTCTATTTTATTAGTTGTTAAAGGGATTTTTTTTACATTAAATTGTTTTTCAGGAAATTTAACGCCAATAATAATATAACCTACTTTAATTTCATTATTTATAATATTACAGTTTGATATAATAAAAATTTGTACTAATAGTATAAACCTAAGTATTTTTTTCATTACCTTATTCACAACTAAATATTTTATTTGATTAATCATAGGAGTTGTATATTCAAAAGTAATGATGATGTATCAAAACTATAATCTGAATTAACAACAATACTTCCATTTCCATTATTACCACTTCCAGAGCTTGTTACCAAAGCAATTTTATAATGATCTATTGAATTATAATTCCAACCTAGTTCATTTGATTTAGTTTTAAATTCATTAGAAATATTTATCTCAAAGGCTATATTTCCGCCTATTTTTCCTTTGCCAACATCAATAACTTTATTTTTATTATAATAAAAGCTTGAAGTTTTTTGAAGTTTTTTAGTATTAATTTCTGAACATGAAGAAAGTATCAAAAAAAATATTAAAAAAGAAAGTATTAATTTAAATTTTACGTACATTTAATTTTTACTCTAAATTTATTTCAGGAATAGTATTATTTCCATTTGTAATGGTTAGATTTGAATCAATTATTGCCCCAAAACCACTTTTTAAAGCTAAGTTTATATTTAGTGAAGTTGTTCCATTGTGTACTAATTTATAATCTATTGATCCATCAGTTAATATTGTCCGTTCTACTTCTATTTTACCTAAATCATAATCTCCACCAGTGGTAGAAAGAGCAAATCTACCCAAATTAGTATCATTTACTGTAATATTTGTATATGCACCTGATATATTATTAGAAGTATCAACAATATTTTTTGTATAATCTAACGAAGATGAGGAATCATAAGCTGCAATGGCAACATAATAAGTTCCTGCACCTACATTTATAAAAGTAAGAGTTCCATTTCCATTAGTATCTTTTACATTATTAAAAAAAGTTAATAAAGTTCCTGTTGGTGTATTACTAGTAAGATCAAATGGACCAGATTTAATATTACTTGCATTTAATGTAGATGAATTATTATCTACTAAATAAACTCGAAGTAAGCTTATATCAGATTTGATTTTTTTTAAATTTCCACTTGTACTTGATTTTAATAAAAAATCATTAAAATTTAAGTTGATAGAAAAAGAGATTCCTTTATTATTATTTTTATCTACATTAAAAATGAATGATTTATTTTTAGTATTTGAATCAATTGTGTAAGGAAAATCTATTTTTATATTATTAGTATTAAAGTTAGCACAAGAAGAAATAGAAACAAAAACAGTCATTATAATAATATTTTGTATTATTTTTATAAATCGACCTAACATTAATAATACCTCCAATATTGAAAAAATTAAAAATTAAAATATATACCAGAGATTTTACCCTCTAATATATATTTTTTTTTTCTAAATTAAAAATACATTTCTATACAGTTTACTTATCAGTTTAACTAGCTAGGTGTTATAACAGATGTTTTGTCACTACCTGGTGTTATAGTAATAGCAGAATCAACTCTTGCACCTATTGCATCTCTAAGTTTAAGATCCATAGTTAAAGCGGTAAAAGTAGATACAAAATAGTTAATATTACCAGCAACAACTGTTCTTCCAACTTTTACAGAGCCTGCAGGTACTGTAAAAGTATCAAATAAAAGCCCAGATGTGTTTAGACGATCAACACCGCCGCCACCTCCTGTAACATAAAAAGCTCCATCAGTACCATCTGTAAAAGTAGCTCCTGCAACATTAGTAATATTTGTAGTACTTTGAAAAGCAGCGGCTGCTATCCAATAATTATCAGTAGATAAAGTAGTATTCTCTGGTACGTTAGAAAATGTTATAGTTGTCGCACCAGATGCAAGACCAGTTCTAGTTAATTCTATAAGTTTAGCTGCACCACCACCTATTACTTTACCAAGAGTTGATATAGATGTTGCACCTGTTGGTTGAGTAGCAGATTCTAATAATGCGACTTTAATTCCTGTTATATCACCAAATACTTTACTTGCTGTTCCATCATCACTAGCTTTAGCTTTGAATGCTCCACCAGATGAAAAATCTAATTTTACAGAGAAAGAGGCTCCTGTTTTTTGACCATTACCAGCATCAACATAAAAATGACTTGCATCTTGTTTGCTTACTGAAACTGTTTGAGAAATTTTTGTAACTGAATTCAAATCAACAAAATTTGCATCTCCTTTAACTACTACAGATACTGGAGCTACACCAGAAGAACAAGCTGCAAGTGCTGAAACTAACATTGCAGAGGATAATAAAATAGCTGTTTTTTTTGAAAATAACATAACACACCTCGTTCATTAAAATTTTATATTTCATATATACTATATTTATATATATGTAATATATGATACATTCTATTATCTTCAATAAAAAATATATTAATCACCAAAAAACCTATTCTTAATCAATTTTTTTGAGTGATTTATATCACATATTTATTTTTATTTTTGAATATACCCAAATAGAATTTATATTAGAATAATAACTATAAAGCTATTGTTTATAATAAAATATGAAACAAAATCTTAATATTTTTATTATTTAGAGATGATAAACTTCGTACCAATCTTTTATTACAACAACTTCTTGAGGGTCAATATAATATGCAATTTGAGGATCAAAATTTACAACGGAAATAAAATCATGGTATTTGTAATGAACTTTTTTTCTTAATTCATTTAAATAAACATCAATATCATTAGATATTTCTACTAATATTATTTCTTCAATAGGCATATGTTTACAAATAAATTCTATTTTTTCATAATCTCTTTCCAAACATTCTATCCAACAAACTGGTTCATTTGAATAATTAAAAGCGGCTAAATCGGCTTTATATTTCTTATATGCTTCTGGATCTATTTTTAATGAGTTATAAAAAGGTTTATATAGATGGTAAGAGAGTATTTTTAAAAATACATTTACATATTCCTCATTTTCAGGTTTGAAAATAGAAACACTTTCTTTATTTGAATTAAAATTATATTTTTTTTTAGTTTGAAAATCATCAGAATTAAGTTCTAACGCAATTTCACTTATATCAGGAACCTTCTTCTCGAAAGGTATCACTTCTGTTTTTTTCATTGTATTGAATCCGGCAACTTTAAAACTTCTCTGAGTTTTTTATTATAACTATCTGATGCATCTATTGCTTCATCTAGTGTTATTACATGTGAATTTTCGTCAGAAATAACAGGGCTTATAGAGTTTCCAACAACAAGAAGTACAGCACTTACACCTAAACCTCCTGCACCATAATATACTCCATTATTGACTTTTATTATATTTCCTAAAATAATGCCTGATAAAACAGCACCTATTAAACCTAGTAGTGATACTCCATTTCCTAAATTTTGCTTTAACTCTACATTTTTTATTCGTTCAAGAGCTATTTTTTCTGCTCCTACAAGCCTTAATAATTCCATATCACCAAGTTTTGTATTTATTCCTTGAACTATTTCCCATTTTCCTAAATTATTCTTTATACTAATTCTTTCCATTTTATATTTCCAAAGATTAATCTCTGATTGAGTTAGAGGTTTATCATGAAAATTATAATTTTCGTCTGCCGAAAAAGAATTAAGTGAAAAAGACATTGCAAAAATAGTTGTAATTAAAAAGGTTTTTATTCTTGTTTTTTTCATATTGTTCCAGACCTAGATTGTAAATATGAGTTTATAAATAAATCTATTTCTCCATCCATTATATCTTGTACGTTAGATGTTTCTACATTTGTTCTATGATCTTTTACTAAGCTGTAAGGGTGAAATACATAGGATCTTATTTGATTTCCCCAACTTGCTTCAGAATAAGCTCCTTTTAGCTCTGATATTTGTTTTTCTCTTTCTTCTATTTGAACTGTATATAATTTTGCTTTTAAAATTTTAAAGGCATTTTCTTTATTTTGTAATTGAGATCTTTCATTTTGGCAAGTTACAACTATTCCAGTTGGGATATGTGTAATTCTTATTGCTGTTTCAACTTTATTAACGTTTTGACCACCTGCTCCACCAGCTCTATAAGTATCAATTCTTACATCTGTTGAAGGGATTTCTAGTTTTACATCATCTTCTTCAATTAATGGAGTTATTTCTACAGAAGCAAAAGATGTTTGTCTTTTTCCATTTGCATTAAAAGGAGATATTCTTACCAATCTATGAACACCTTTTTCAGAGCTAAGTTTTCCATAAGCATATAAGCCTGTAATTATCATTGTTACACTTTTTATACCAGCTTCATCTCCATTTGATAAATCAACTACATCAACTTTACATTGATGATCTTCTGCCCATCTAGTGTACATTCTTAAAAGCATTTGTGCCCAATCTTGAGCATCCGTACCTCCAGTTCCAGCATTTATTGTAAAAATAGCAGGGTTTCTGTCATATTTACCACCAAGATTTCTTTCAAGTTCCCAAATATTTATTTCTTTTGCAATAGAATCAACTTCATCTCTTAATTCTTTTTCAATTGAAATATCATTTTCTTGTATTGCTATATCAAGTAAGGTTTTTGAATCATCGCAACGATTTTTTAAACTTTGAGAACGATTATAAGTTGATTGATGTATTGATAATTCTTGTAGAACTTTTTGAGCTTTAGATGCATTATCCCAAAAATCTGTTTGAGACGATTCTAATTCAAGTTGTTCTATTGATATTTTTAGAGATGGTAAATCCAAAGAAGACAGTATGCTGTCTAGTTTTATTCTTAGGTTATTAAGTTTATCCTTAGATTCATTTAAAAACATTTATCAAAAACACTCATAACTAGTTAATTGTAAATAAGAAAATAATTCTACAATATAATACCAGTATTATGTGTGTTTTAGATGTGATCGTAATAAAAAAACAAGTTTTATTTTATTAAAATTAAATTGAAGTCATTATAAAAATAATTTTTATACAAAAAAAATTAAAAACTCAGCATATTGAATGCAACAGAACCTTTACTAACTTTAATTTTTTCAGAAAAAGAATTAA
>JBBTGK010000047.1:0-14830 GCA_038060635.1 Cyanobacteriota bacterium
ATAAATTTTTAAAAATTTTAATGAATAGAATCTCTTTTTTTAATTTTATAAAATTATAACTTACTCTTCTGTAAAAAAAATGTAAAAATGATTAGAAATATATTTTCATTATTATATTTTTTGCAATTAAAATTTACGTAAAAAAAAATTAACTTTCAGGATAAAAATAAAAGAATATGCTTTAATTATTTGCTTAGTTTATAACATTTTTTTCTATAAATTTAATATTAATAAGGAGTGTAATGCTTGAATAAAACAGAAGAAAAATTAAGGGAAGAGAAAATAGATCAAGAAATACTTTTTGACTGTTACTCTACAGAAGAACAAATAAGAGCTTGGTATGATTATTTGATAGAATCTATTTCATTTCCATTTGATGCAGTTTGGCAAAATGAAAAAATAACTGTTTTGGACATGTCAGATTTTTATCAATGTGAAAAAGATAGAGATATGTTAGTTGAAACAAATTGCGATGGAGAAATTCAAAGTATATCTTTATTTCATATAAATGATCCAAATGCTGATGAAAAAACTAAAGAAGCTTTGAATGAATGGAAACATTGGGTAAATAGTGGAAATAGATTTGATGATGAAGATGGTTTTTATTAAATATTTTTCTATAATTTAGGATAAAATATGAAAAAACAAATTATTATTGCTGGTGGTGGAATGTCAGGTGTTTCAGCTGCAATTGCTGCAAAAAAGCAAGGCTTTGAACCTTTCATAATAGAACGATATGGTTTTTTTGGTGGAACTTCTACAGCTTCAATGGTTTCTCCTTTTATGAGTTTTAGTGCTGGTAATAAACAGTTAGTTTTTGGTGTTTTTCAAGAAATTTTAGATAAATTAGAAGAATATGGTGGAAGAAAACATGGTTCAAGAGCTTTTGATTCTGAAATATTAAAATTTGTTTTATTTGATTTATTAGAAAAATATCAAATAGATTATTTATTACATACATATATTGTTGATGCTATTGTAAAAGATAGAAAAATTTTAGAAGTAATAACAGAAAGTAAAAGTGGTAAAGAATCTATTCAAGGTGATTTTTTTATTGATACTTCAGCTGATGCCGATTTGGCTGCTAAATCTGGAGTTCCTTTTGAAGTTGGAAGAAAAGAAGATGGTCTAACTCAAGCAATGACGCTTATGTTTAGAATAGCCAATGTTGATATGAAAAAGGTATTAGAATACTGCAAAAAAGATCCTGAAAACTATAGTTTTATCGAAGAAGATATAAATGGAGTTTCTATTGCAGGATTTAAAAAAGAAATAGAAGAAGAAAGAGAAATAACTAAATATGATAATCCTTTAGATTACATTTTTTTTGTAACTACTCATAGAGATGATTTGGTTATTGTTAATACAACAAGAACAATAAAAGTTAATGGCTTAAATAATAAAGATTTAAGTAAAGCTCAATTTGAAGGACATAGAAATTCATGGCAAATACATCAATTATTGAAAAAAAGAATTTCTGGTTTTGAAGACTCATATATTTCAAACACAGCAACTCAAGTTGGAGTTAGAGAAACAAGAAGAATAATTGGTGAATATACAATGACAGGTCTTGATGTAGTTAGTGCAAGAAAATTTGATGATGCCATTGCAAGAGGCTCTTATCCAATAGATATACATGATCCTACAGGTTCTGGTGGTCAAATGATAAGATTAAAAGAAGGTGAGTATTATGATGTTCCTTTTAGAAGTCTTATTCCTCAAAATATAGATAATTTACTTGTAGCAGGAAGATGTATCTCTGCTACACATGAAGCTCAAGCTTCTGTAAGAATAACAGCTACTTGTACTGCAATGGGTGAAGCTGTTGGTTATGCTTCTGCATTATGTTTACAAAATAATGTTAAACCAATAGATTTAAATATTCAAGAACTTCAGAAATGTATAAAACATAATATTGATTAGTTTTTGTTACTAATGAGTATTAAAAAAATGTATATAAAAAAAGGATCTGTCTAATAAAGAGGATGTTTCATAAAACATCCCTACAAGAACATTGGCTTTTAACCTTGTAATTTTTTTTAATAAACTTTTTAGACACCCCTCTACGAAAACACTTTATTTAACCAAATTGTTTCTTAAAAATTACATTTTTTTTGTGTTATAAATAGTAATAACTATAGTAATTATAAAAAACTAATGTCGGGGCGTAAAACTTTACGCACTCCTATAAAATTAGTTTTTTTTAATTAATCTTAAAGGTTTGGAAATGGAAATAAAAAGAGATAAATTTGGAATTCCAAATATTTTTGTAGAAAAAGAAACTGATTTATATAAAAATCTAGGTATTTGTCATGCAACTGATAGAGCTTTGCAAATTTTACTAATGAGAATTTTAGGAAAAGGAAAGGCTTCTGAATTATTAGAATCATCTGAAGAATTACTTGAAATTGATAAGTTTTTTAGAAAAATGAATTTTTTAGGTAATATAAAAGAAGAAGTATTAAAATTAGATAATATTACAAAAGAAAATTGCCAAGCTTATTGTGATGGTATAAATGAGATTTTATCTAAAAAATATCCTTGGGAATTTAAATTAGTTGGTTATAAGCCTGAAAAATGGACAATAGAAGATAGTATTTTAATTTCAAGAATAACAGGATATATTACATTAGCACAATCTCAATATGAAATTGAACGACTTTTTATACAATTTGTTCAAAAAAATATTGATATATCAAAATTAAAAGAGCTTTTTCCTAATATTGCAGATGAAATTACACAAGAAAAATTAGAGCTAATAAAAAAAGTAAAAATATCAGAACAGATTATACCTCAAAGTGTAAAATGGAATAATATAATTCCTAAAATGATTGCTTCTAATAATTGGGTAATTTCTGGAACTAAAACAAAGTCTGGTAAACCAATTTTAGCAAATGATCCTCATTTAGAAACAAATAGATTGCCTAATATTTGGTATGAAATAGTTTTAAAAACTAAAGATAATTATGTAATATCATCAACTATGCCTGGTTTACCTGGCTTTTTATTAGGAAGAACACAAAATTTAGCTTGGGGTGCTACTTATACTTTTATGGATTCTGTAGATTCTTGGATAGAAGATTGTAAATCTGGAAAATATTTAAGAGATAGTGAATATTTAAAATTTAATGAACGAAAAGAAGTTATAAAAAGAAAGAAAAAAGCTAATTATCAAATAACTTTTTATGAAAATGAATTAGGTGTTTTAGATGGAAATCCTTATGAAACAGGTTTTTATTTGGTAACAAAATGGTTTCCTATTTTTTCTGGATCTAAATCTATAAATAATATTCAAAAAATTTTTAATGCAATTGATATAAATCAAGGTATGGAGTATTTAGGTAATTTAGAAACTTCTTGGAATTGGGTTTTAGCAGATGCTCAAGGAAATATAGCTTATCAAATGTCTGGAATGTGTCCAAAAAGAAAAGAAAATACTTCAGGTTTTTTACCTTTAGTTGCATGGGATAAAGAAAATCATATAAAAGGTTTTTATGAATATGATGAATTACCTAGATGTATTAATCCAAAAGAAGGCTTTTTTATTACAGCTAATAATAATTTAAATAAATATGGAAAAATATCACCAATAAACATTTGTATGGCTGATTATAGAGAAAAAAGGATAAAAGAAGTTTTAGAAAAAAAACAAAATATAACAAAAGAAGATTGTTTTGAACTTCATTATGATACTTATTCTATTCAAGCTGAAAAATTTATGAAATTAATAAAACCTATTTTAGAAAATAATTTAGATTTATTTAAAACTAACAAAAACATAGATATTCTTAAAAATTGGAATTTAAAATATGATTTAGATTCTGAAGGTGCTTTTTTATTTGAGTTATTTTATAAAGAGCTAATTGCTAATGTTTTTGGACATTTTTTAGGTAAAGATGTTATAAAATTTTTGTTAGAAGACTCAGGAATAATAATTGATTTTTATGATAATTTTGATAATATTTTTTTATCAGAAAGTTCAGAATGGTTTTATAAAGATAGAGATGAAATTTATAAAGATTGCCTTGTTTTTTTATTAGATAAAAATGTAAAAAAATGGGGAGAAATAAATAAAATAAATCTAACAAATATATTTTTTAATGGAAAACTACCTGAGTTTTTAGGTTTTGATAAAAAAGATCTAAGCATAAAAGGAGGAAGAGCAACTGTTCATCAAGGTCAAATTTATAAAAGCGGTGGAAGAACGACTAGTTTTATTGGTTCTTTTAAAATGGTAACAGATTTTTCTGAAAATGGAGTTCATACAAATATGGCAGGAGGCTCTTCAGATAGACGGTTTTCTGAATATTATATTTCAGGCTTAAAAGATTGGCAAAAAGGTACATATAAGTTTTTGAGCTAAAAAATATCTATAGAATTGATATTACTTAATCTTACTGAACTTCTTGTAACAGGAACAAAGTTTTCTTTTTGTATTTTTTCATAAACATTATTTATATTAACTAATAAAAAAGCATTATTTTCTAAATTTTCTTTTTTTGAAATAATCGAAGAAATAATAGGTATTTCAAAATTATAACCACAAGGAATTAAAATATTATTTTTTAACCAATATTCATTCCCTTTTATTGGAGGTAAAGGATTTCCAATTATTATTACTCTATTATCATTGGATAAAGAAAAAATTAGGTGTTTAAAACGAATTTCAGATGCTATTTCTATATAATTTATAAAAGTAGAAAAATCTGTAATTAAAGCTGAACTTTCTTGATAAAAATTAGATTTAATTATTTTAGTTTCATATTTTTGATTAATTATTCCAGACATCAAAGAATTTGGAATTTCTATATTGATATATTCATTAATTGGAAACCATTGAAGATTTTTTATATTTCCTATCGGAGTTATTTTTTCAATAGGAAAAATATTATCTTTTTTATCTAATTTGTATCTATTTTTTATGGGTAATTTTTTTATTTTTTTATCTAACTCTTCTATTTCACTAAAATATCTAACCCATAATAAATCATTATCTTCGGCTATTTTTATATTATTATAGGCTCTAATAGTTTCTAAAAAATTAAGATCTTTTTTTGATAAAACAAAAACTAATTCTTTCATTTTTATTCTTGTATTATTTTTTTCCAAAATTCATCTAAAGCTTCTTTTATGTATAAATTTTGAGTTTGATTTGTAATCCAATCAGAACGACCAGTAAGATAACGTAATCTATCTTTTATAATAGATTTTTCAGCTATTGTTATATTATTAGATTCCCATTTTTCTTTTAAATTATTAATTTCTTTATATATTTCATCAGGATCTGGCGAATTATTTATAAAAGCTCTTGGGTGAGATTTTTCTTCTTTATTATTTTCAAATATTATACTATTTACAATACTTTCAATTATTTCTTTTTGTTCTCTGGTATCCCAAATATATCTTAAAACCCACATATCAGAAAGAATTGCTTTTTCTCTTTTACATATTAAAGCACTTGAAGCTATTAATCTTTGAAGTTTTACAGCTCTTCTATCAGATATTTTAATCCCAGCATTTCTCAATTTTTCTATTAATTCAATATATTTTGTTCTTATTTCTTTTATATCAATAGTTACTACCTTTTTTTGAAGTTCAAAAATTTCTTCTGTAGAAATATTAATATCAGAACTTAGTTCTTTTTTTTCTAAATTCCAACCAGAATCCAAAACATCATTTAATAAACTAGGTTCTACATAATCACAATGAACTCTAATTAAAAATCTATCAAATAAAGCTTGTAAAGCATCATCTTCAGGTAAATGATTACTTGCACCAACAATCATTAATACAGGCAAATCTTTTGTTTCATGACCTCTACGAAAAACTTTTTCATTTAATATCATCAGTAAACTATTTAAAATAGCACTATTAGCATTTAATAACTCATCTAAAAAAACTAAATTAGCTTCAGGTAACATACCATTTGTATTTGTTATTAGTTCACCTTCTCGTAATTTTCGTATATCAAAAGGTCCAAACAATTCATTTGGTTCAGTAAAACGAGTTAATAAATATTCAAATGTTTTTCCTTTTAATAGCTTTGATAATTCTTTTACCATAGCACTTTTTGCTGTTCCTGGTGGTCCAAATAAAAAAAGATTTTCTCTTCCTACTAGGCAAATTCCCATTAAATCTATAACATCATCTTTAGAAACAAAAATTTTTTTTAAATGATTTAAAATTGCAATTAATGAATCGATGCTACTATTATTTACTTCCATTTTTTATCCAATAAAAATCATTCCATAATGTTTCAGAATAGTTTCCAAGAACTTCTTCTACTAAATTCATTATTTTTTGATTTTTAATCCTTTTTATATCTTTATAACTAATAATTCTATCAATATAAGAATAAGTTAACGATTTATTTTTTAAAATATTATCAATATTAAAATCATCTTCAAAATCAATTCCTACAGATGAAAAAGGCCATTTAATAGCTATTTCTTTGATACATTTTACCAAAAAATCATCAGGAGCTAAAGCTCTTATAAAATCAAATAATTGAGGCAAATGTCTAAAAACTAAATCTACTGAATAAATAGCTTCTGGAGATTTTTCTAGTTCAAAATCTTTTAATAAATCAGAAATAGTTTTTTCATCTATTTCTCTTAATAAAGCTGATTGTATTGAATAATAAAAATACTTTATCGCCCATAAACCTGAACTAGGTAAAAATTCTGGAGCTAAATAAGGCATTTCTAATTTATCTTCTTGATAATATTTTTCTAAAATATTGATAACTTCTTGATCATCTTTTTCTTCAAATTTTATTATATTACTTTCTACAATAACTTCTCCTTTTGATAAAAGATTTTGTAAAAAAATTGACAGTTTCATTATAATTTTTCTTCAAATAATTTTTAATTATACAATCAAATCTTTTTTTTTATATTTAAATTTATTAATAGTTAGTTTGGATAACTATCATAATTAAAAATGTCTAAAACACAGTATTTTTAATAAATTTTATACTTATATAAAAAATAATCGAATAATTATATTTTATTTCTTGAAATTTTATAATATTTCTTTTATACTATTTGAATAATTAGATAAACTATAAATAATAAAAATAGAACTTTAAAAAAAGTGCTAATTTAAAACATAGTTAAAATTAAAGGAGGTTTTTATGGAAATTGAAATAACAAAAGAACTTAATCTAACTCAAAGCCAATTATCTATATTAGATATGCATTCTTTTCTTAATATAATGAATATATTAATAGGAGAATTACAACTCTTTGAACTTGAACTTGAATTTGAAAATAATTTAGAATTAAAAAAAAGTATAGAAATGTCTTATGAAATAAAAGATTCTCTTAGTGAAAAATCATTTAGTTTAATTTCTATGGAAAAATTTAATGAATATAAAGCTTTTATACTAAATTCTCTTGAAAGTATAAATATAAGCCCTTTTAAAGAAACTAATGATATTGATCCTAATTTTGAAAATATAAAATTCATTTTTAAAGTTCTTGAAATAAGATTAATTGAACTAAGAACTAGATTAGATGATCCTGATAAATGGGATAATTTTGAATTAGAAGATATAAAAAGTGCTTTAACAACATTTTTTTATGCTGTAGAAAAAAATAGCAATGGAAGATATAGAATTATCTCTAATATCGCAAAAAAAGAAGAAAAAGATTATTTATTAGATATAAAAATAGAAAGTCATAATAATAAATCTATTTATATGCCATTAGTTTTTAGAGATGTTATAAGAGATATATCAGCGAATGCTAGAAAATATACTCCTATTGGTGGAGAAATAACTATTGGTCTTTGGGCTGATGAAAAAAAATTAACTTTAGTAGTTGATGATACAGGTAAAGGAATTCCTGAAAATGAAATAGAATCAGTTGTTGATTTTGGAAAAAGAGCAAATAATATAATGGATCAAGTTACAAGAGGTGGAGGCTTTGGTTTAACAAAAGCTTATTATGTTACAAAAAAATATAAAGGCAGAATGTGGATAAAATCAGAGGTTAATAAAGGAACAAGAATAAAAATAGAAATACCATATTTAAATTAAAGGTTTTAAGAATTTAAACTACAGATAAAACAGATAAAACAAATTAGTAATTATAAAATATGTAGTTTAAATCTTTTTTTTATTATAAATTACTTTAATTTTGACATAAAATAACTATTAAACTTATCTATTGATTTATTATTTTGAGCTGTTATTAAATTTTTATCAATAACTACATAAGGATTATATTTATTTGTAGAAAGAAAAACTCTGGTATATTTTAAGGCTTTGTATGGAATATAAGGTGTATCTTTCATACTAGCTAGTGTTTCTTCTTCAGATGGTAATGTCATATTATATGAAGTAAAAATCCAACCTGACGAATAATTTATGGCAAAATTAATATTATCTTTTTTTACTGAATTTATAAAATTTTCTGCTTTTTTCATAGAAGAAACAAGTCCTATTACACCTTCTGCAACTGCACCAATAGGTTTTTTACTTTCATAAAAAAAATTTATTACTGTTCCTAAATCATTATTAGTAGGAAGATCTTCAATTGCATTAGAGCCACCTAAAATTATTAATCCAGAATAATCATTTAAACTATTCATGATATTTTTTATTTTTATCGTTTTTTTATCTTTTAAATATTTATCAAAAAAGATTTTAGAATTATTATATTGAGATGTATTACTAAAAAATTTTATATTATTTGAAATAGGATCAATTTTTATATTATTTCCTTCAGGGCTTGCAATTGTAGCTTTAAAATTAGCTTTTTTTATATATTCTGATATAAGTGAAATTTGATTTAAATACAATCCAGCTTGTTTTGTTTTTTTATTTTTTAAAATAACCTTATCTTTACTAGAAACTATTATTAATATATTACCTTTTTCTGCATAAGCATTATTATTGATAAAAAAAACTATAATTATCGTAAAGAAAACTAAAAATATCTTTTTATTAATATAATTATTTAATTTAAAACTATTTTTCATTAGCTTTTTCAACTCCTGTCCAATTTTCTGAAATACCAATTCTTTCTAATTCTTCTATTTTATTAATATAAAAATAAGCTATTTTATCATTAGAATTTATTTCTAAAACCTTTTCAAAAAAATAAATACTTTTGCTAAATTCTTTATTATAATAAGATTTAATTGCTTCATTAAAATAATTTTCAGTTTTATTTCTTAAATCAAGTAAATCATTATTATGAATATCATATATTTCAAAAATTGATACATATTTATGTTTTCCTTTTACTTGAACTTTGCCCAAAAATCTATATTTATATTTTTCCTTATTTTTTAATTCATTTAAAGTTTGTTCACTTATTATTATTGAGGCTGCATAAGCTTTTGTCAAACCTTCCATTCTAGAACTAAGATTAACCGCATCAGAAATAACTGTCGTTTCCATTCTTTCATCTTCTCCAATAGTTCCTAACATTAAACTTCCTGTGTGAATTCCAATACCAATAGTTATTTCTTCAAGATTTTTTTCTTTTCTTTTTTTGTTAAGTATTTTTAATTCAGCAAGTATTTCTAAAGCAGAATCAATTGCGTCATCTGCATCTTTAGGAAATAAAGCCATCATTCCATCTCCTATATACTTATCTATAAAACCATTATTTTTTCTTATTACAGGGCTAACTTTACTAAGATAAGAATTAAGAAAATTAAAGTTTTCTTTTGGTGTCATTGTTTCAGAAAGTGAAGTAAAAGAGCGAATATCTGAGAACATAACACTCATATTTAATTGTATTTGATCTCCTAATTTTACGTCTATAATACTTTCTCTTCCCAGAAATTTTAAAAATTCTCTTGGTACAAATTTACCATAAGATAAATTTATTTTTGAAAGTTCTATATGTGTTTTTATTCTTGAAATTAACTCTCTTTTTGCAACTGGTTTTGTAAGATAATCATTTGCACCAGAATCAAAACCTTTAACGAGATCTGAAATTTCATTTTTCCCTGTTAATAATACAATCGGTAACTCATAGAGAGGATATGTCTCTCTTATTTTTTCACAAACTTCGTAGCCAGACATGTTAGGCATCATTATATCTAATATTATAATATCAGGTTTAAAACCATTTCCTAAGCATTTAAGAGCCTCTTCTCCATTTAAAGCTTGAGTTACTTTGTAATTTTCTGAAAATAGGTAACTTGATAAAATTTTAATATTAATTAAATCATCATCAACAATTAATACCTTAAATTCTCCTTCTTTATATTCTTTTAAAATTTTATCTGATTTTAATTTATCAATTCTATCATTTTCTATTTTAGCTATTTTTTCAATATTAGAAACAATTTCTTCTTGTGATATGATATCTAATTTTTTATCAATTATTGAATCTAATTTTTCTGTTAACTCTTCTTTTATATTTTCTAAAATAATTTGATTTGAAGACTCTTTTATTTCTTGATTATTTTCAGGATAATTTTCAAAATTCTCATTAGATAATTTCTTTTTTCTAAAAAATAATAAATAAATCAAAGAAAAAATGAATATAAGAGTTAACCAAGGTGAAAAACTATTTTTGGCGTTTATTTTATTTAAATAATTAAAAAAATCGTTTGATAAAAAAAGAAAAACTATTCCTGAGGCAATTATAAAATATTTTCTATAATAGTTATTTTTGATACTTGAATCAAATTTTTCTATCAATATCAAATTTAAATGAAATAAATAAATAATTAAATATTGTAATAAAAACTCAATAATAGTATTCAAATTATAATTTACTATTATTATCATTAAAACTAAATATACTAAAGTTATATTTTTTATTTTACTCATTATATTTAAGTACTTTAAGTATTTTATTTTTTCTTCGACAGGATGTCATATTTTATTTTTATCATTTTTTTATTATACAATAGATTAAATATATTTAAAAACTAAATAAAGACTCTTTCTATAAACCATTTAGTAGCAAAAAGAATTATTATAAAAGAACCTGCAAATTTCATTTTTTTATTCAAATTAATATCATTTTGTGATATTTTTTTTAATATAAACCAACTGCTAAGAACAATTGCTAATTGACCTAATTCTAAACCCATATTAAAACTTACTAATGATTCAAATAAATTTTCTTTAGGTAAATCTAAATCTTTTAAAATTCCTGCAAAACCTAATCCATGAACTAAACCAAAAAGAAAAACAATTCCCCAGTGAACTTCATCTTTTTTTCGCCAAAAATTTTCTGTTGCTACATATATAATAGATAAAGCAATAAAAGGCTCTACAATTCTTGGTGAAATATTTACTAAATCTAAAACAGCCAAAGATAATGTTACAGAATGAGCAATTGTAAAAGCTGTTATGATTTTTAATAAATAATAAACTCCTCCTCCAGCCAATAAAAGAGATATTAAAAATAAAATATGATCATATCCTGTTGCTATATGTTCTATCCCTAAAAATAAAAAAGCTTTTAGGCTTTCAAAAATTGTAAGATCATTTAACATAACATGAGTGTTTTTTTGATCAAAAATAATAGTTTTAGTTTTATTATTCATTGTTAAATTTACTAAACAGTGGGCATTTATTGCTTCTTTAGGAAAAAGAGAATAATTTAAGCCATAAATCTTGCCTTCATTTTCCCAATTCCATTGTAAGTTTATTACTATATGGGTTTCTTTAAAATTTGAACTTGTTTTATTAGATGTTTCTAAAATTTTTAATGAATTTGTTTTAGACGGTTTAATTGATAATTCGCCTATTTCACCATCAGATTTGACAAAAACATCTTTTGAAATTATTTCTTTTATTTTTTCAGCATTTTTTTCTATTTCTTCATTAGATATTTTATTATCTTTGTTATCATCAATACTTTCAATAAATTTTATAGGTAAAGTAACTTCAGCATCAGCTTTTTTTCCATCAATATCAATTTCCATTGCAGCCATATCAGCCCAATGTGCATAAGCATATACAGGTGAAAAAATTATTAATACAAAAACTATACTAAATATTTTTAGTTTTTCTAGGGACTTCATAGTATTTTTATTTATTTTTTGATATAAAATCATTAATATATTTTGAATTTTCATAGTCAAAATTAGGATTTATTTCTAAAGCTTTTTTATAATAAGCAATAATATCTTTTTTAGGTAATTTTTCTTTTTCTGCTAATAAACCATTTAAATATTCTATTTGAGCATTTTTTATTCCCTGTTTCTTCAATAAAACCAAATCATCTTTTGCATAATTTAATTTATTATTTTTTATTTCAGTTTCTATTGAAACAACAAGTGTTTCCCAATCTTTTCTTATTTCTTTTTCTTCTTGTGCTACTTCAAATGATTTTTTTATATCTTCAGGTGTATTTTTATAAAGTAATAGTTTTATATAATCTCTTCTATGACCAAAATTAGCAGAGTTTTTTTCTTGAATAAGTGTTTTTTCTGCCTTATCAATATAAAAATTAAAATTATTAATATCATTCAAAGCTTTATATGCTTCAGCTAATTTAATACTCAAATCACTTCTACTTATTTTTTCTTCAATAGGTTTAATTAAAGTAATAACATTATTCCATTCATTTTTTTGTTTATATATTTCAGATAATTGAACTATTGCAGGAATATAATTAGAAATAGAATTTAATGCAAATCTTACATTCTCTTCAGATTCTTTTAATTTGCCAGAGTTACTCAAAAACATAGAGTAAATTGTATAAACCCAAGCTTTAACTTCATTAGTATTATACTTGTTATTTATAGCTAAAATAAACTTATCATTGGCATCTTTTGTATCACCTATTAAAAAAGAAACTAGTGCTTGTCTTGTTAAATGAATTGGATCTTTATTTATTATTTGAGAATTACGAGTAATTTCTTTTAAATTTTTTTCAATTTCATTAAGAACTTTATCAGCTTCGCCAATTTTACCCAAAGCTATATATGCATCAAATTTTATTCCTAGTGCTGAAATAAAAAAATTTGGACTTACTTTGGTTTGTTCTGCTAAATTAATCGCATTTGTAAAATCATGTTTTGCCATACTTATAGAAGCAAGTATTAATATAGCTTGATAATTATTTTTAGGTGAGCGTAATAAAGATTCTTTCGCACTTTTTTCTGCTAATAAATACCAACTAGAATCACCTGTTATTTTTGCTTGTTTAATATAAGAATTTGCTAATTTTGATAAAACAATAAAATTATCCTTAGTTTTTCCTAATTGAGCTTTATAACCATTAATTTCTTCTTCTACAGAAATTGGACGAAAGCCTAAGGGTAGAACATCTTGCTTAGATTTTATCTGAAAAAACTTATAACCTGTAAAAAAAATAGCAATAATAAGAAAAAATACTATTATCCACTGAGATAAAGACCATTTTTTGTTTAAGTTTTGTTTTATTATATTTTGTTGCATAGTTTTTAATTAAAAAATAAGGACGATTAATAATTTAATGCCCTTATTTTTATTAATAAATTAATTTAGCCTCCATTTCCAGCAGATCCTTTATTACTACCAATAGAACCTGTAATACCTGTAACAGTTATATTACTATTGTTACTTCCTATAGATCCAGAAACTCCATTATTTGTACTAGCAGGCCCATTATTACTACCAACTCCACCATTAATAGTAGTTTGAATTATTGGATTAGTTTGACTAGTAGGAGCAGGAGTAGGAGTTGTTGATCCAGAACTAGAAGAAGAACTAGAAGAACTACTACTTGAAGATGTTGTGTTATTAGGAGTAGAAGTAGGAATTGGATTTGCTCCTCCAGAACTAGACATACCTGTCGAAATACTTGAAGGGGTTGGTGTTGAAATAGGTAAAGATGTTCCTGTTGAACCAATTGATGGTTTAACTACGGGTACTTCAGTCGAGTTACTAGAACTAGGATTAATATCACTAGGTTTAGAACTATCTACTACAGAATTAGGTTGACTTGGAGATGGTTCTGGTTGTTTTGGAAAACAAGAAAAAATTATTACAGAAAAAGACAAAACCACAGAAAGTCTTAATGATCTTTTATTCATAGATTCCTCTCTAAAAAATTAGAAATTATATATAACAAAATAGAACTAGATTTAATTCTAAACATAAAAAAAATTCAAAAATTGATACCTAAAAATATTTTTAGATATCATGCAGAAACATTAAAAAATATCTCTGCATATATTAAAAAAATATCACTATTTTTCTAAATAAATTAAATTTAGAATATGTTAAAACGGTGCAGCTAAGTAAGGAAATGTTGTAGTAAATGCTTTGTCATTTGCACTTACTGCATCTGTCGCAGTAGGAGCTCCACTTAATAATTGCAATTCTACATCAATCACATCATCTGATAATTTACGACCATTCAATGCTGCAAATGAAGTTGTTGAAGCCATATTAATTGTATAAACATCAGGTGTTAATGCTGTAGCTAAAGCTGTTCCTGTTGCAGCAAGTCTATTAAAAACAGCACTTATTGCAGTTCCCCAAAAACCTCTGTAATTTGCTACATCATCTTTAGGGCTATTCATATTGTAAGCATTTTTTGCAAGATCTCTTGTCATTTGAGAATGACCTAATGAAGTATAAACAGCTTTTGTAAAACCATTATAACCATTAATTGCAATATTTAATGAAGGTAATCCAAGTCTGTCAACTTGAGATCCTACTCCATTATTTGATAACATTTGCAAATCATTTAGATCTATTACAAAGTTTCCAGCTCCATTCATCATTACAGATTGTAATGGATCTTTTTGGAAATTTATTGAATTTTGAACTAATCTAGTTACAGTATTTATTTTATTTAAATCAGCTCCAACAAAAGAAGGGGCTAAACCAGCAGCTGGAATTGGGGCTATTGCTGAC
>JBBTGK010000048.1:0-7200 GCA_038060635.1 Cyanobacteriota bacterium
TTTTCTTTTAACCATATTCTCATCCTATTAAAATCGGCACAAAAAGTTATAAGTACAGGTGCTTCTAAAACCATATCTTGATTAAAATGTAGAGGGTAAAGCTTTTTTCTTAGTTCATAATCTTTTGTAATAATTATAGAAAAAGTTTGCATATTACCAGAAGATGATGTTCCTTTTATACCTGATTCTATTATTTTTTCTATTAAATCATTAGAAACTTCTTTATTTTTATATTTTCTTATTGATTTATGATTATTAAGTAATTTAGTAAGTTCCATATTATTTAATCTCCTTCGCTTTTATCCCTACAAATCCACCTATCAATGAATTATCTTCTTCATTTGTAGCAAATCCTACTATCTGTAGATTGGAAGAATGTATTTGACATTGATATTTTACTCTATAAGGTTTTGCTCCTTCATTCACTAATATTTCAAAACTTAAAACATCCTCACGTATAATTATTTTTTCTAGTTTTGATGAAAAAACTTTAGGAACACTTAAAGTTCCTTCTAGTTTATTATTAGTATTTTTTAATTCAAAATTATCTTTAAATATTTTATCACCTATATAAGTATTTAAAACCCAATTACCCAAAAATCTATTATTATCAATTGATTTTACTTCAATATTATTGTCTAATAATACGGAATTAGCTTTTTTTTCATTGCAACCTAAAATAGAAATAACTAATAATATAAATAAAAATTTCCTAAGCATTTTATTACGTCCTTTATGAATACATTTAGTATTTTAATCAAGTTTAATATTTTTAGGAATCAAATATTTTTTTATGCTGTATCAACAAAAAATTTATATGGCATAAGACAAAATTATATTTTAATGATATTAAAGGATAAAATTTATAAAGTGAGTAAATAGATTTAGTATTCTGAAAATTAATAAGTTTACATAATTAAGAAAAACGCCAAGGTAAATGTTTATCGGCTTCATTTTTTTCTCTAAAAACTTTAGGTGATAAACCAACTAATCTTTTAAATGTTTTTGAAAAACTAAACGCATCTTTATAACCAATCATATTAGCCACTTTTTCAAGATTATAATCAGTATTATTCAATAAATTTGTAGCTTTAAAAATTCTTAAAGTAGTTAAATAATTTAAAGGTGAATCTCCTAAAGATTGTTTAAATTTTAAAGCGAATCCAGAACGAGATAATCCAACTTCATGAGCTAATTCTTCTACACTCCAATCTTTATCTGGTTTATTATGCATTAATTGTAAGGTTTTTAACATAATAGGATCTTTAAATGTATTACTCCAATTTTTATCAGGTTGATTTTCTAATATTTTTCTCAAAATTAAATTAAACATTACATCTAATAATGAATTAATAATATTACTTGAACCTAAAGCAGGTTTTTCTAACTCAATTGAAATTAGATGTAAACAGTTTTGTATCGAATCAGAATAATTTAAAGAATCTGAACGTATAATTTGCCATTCTGGAAAATCTTGAAATAATGGATGAATAGGATCATGCCATAATTGATAAGCACCACTTACTAAAGTAAGAATAATTTCTTTTGAATCATTACTCTCAGGTAAAATAGGTTCTTTTATCTCTTTATCAATCAATTTATAATTATTATGAGTTGTTATATGATGATTCATTCCTCTTGCCATAAAAGCAATATCGCCTTTATGTAAAACAATAGGTTCTGTTTCTTTTTCTTGCCAAAGATAAGCTGTTCCATGAGTTATTACATGAAAACCTATACTTTGTGGGCAAGGAAAAGTTAATGACCATGCTTGAGTAAGAGACATTTCATGAAGAAGTCTTTTATTTAATCCAGCAGTATTTAATATATCAGTTAAAATATCCATAATATATATTATATTATAAAAAAGTTTATGCGTCTATTAATTTAGAGTTTTAAACATGTATTGTGGATTTTTAGCCATTCAGTATCTAGTTAATTTTGAATATAATAAAAATATCTAAATTATAAATATATAGGAAGAAATAAAATGAGTAAAACATTAATTTTAGGTGCAAGTGGAAATGTTGGTTCTGAAATTGCAAAAATATTAAAAACAAAAGGTGAGTCTCTTGCTTTAGCTACTAGTAGAAAAGTAGAAAAAGAAGATCAACTTCATCTTAATTTAGTTACAGGTGAAGGATTAGAAAATGCTTTTGATAATGTTGACAGAGCTTTTTTACTTTCACCTCCAGGTTATGCAAATCAAGATGAATTAATAAAACCAATTATTGATTTGGCAAAAAAACATGGTTTAAAAAAAGTAGTTTTTATGACTGCTATGGGAGCTGATGCAAATCCTGATAGTCCTATGCGTAAAGCAGAGATATATTTGGAAAATTCAGGCTTAAATTATAATATTATTCGTCCTAATTGGTTTATGCAAAATTTTAATACTTTTTGGATTCATGGAATATTAACTGCTCAAAAAATATTTTTACCAGTTGGTAATGCGAAAGGTAGTTTTATTGATTCAAGAGATATTGCTTCAGTAGCAGCGGAATTACTTTTTAATGATACTTGGAATAAACAAGCTTTAATTTTAACAGGAAGCGAAGCTTTTGATCATGATGAAGTTGCATCTATTATTTCTGAAGTTACAAGTAAAAATATAAAATTTGAAGATATTTCTCCTGAAGTAATGAGAGAAAATTTATTAGGAGCTGGTTTACCTGCTGATTATACCGAATTTTTATTAATGATTCTTAGTTTCTTTAAATTAGGTTATTCTTCTAGCATTACGAATAATGTTAAAGAAATTACAGGAAAAGATCCTATTAGTTTTAGAAAATATGCTGAAGATTATAAAAACAATTGGTAGTAATTTTATCTAAAAAATAATTGATATAGAAAATTTTAGGGTAATATATTTTATTGCTCTAAAATAATTTAAATCTTTTATTATTATTAATTTATCACTTTCATTCTATTGAAACATAATATAATAGATTGTTTTAATTATTTGTTTTTGGAATAGAATTTTAATGAATACTAAGTACGAAGCTAAAGAAGCTGAACCTAAATGGCAAAAATTTTGGTTAGAAAATGAAATCTATAAATATCAAATAGATTCAGAAAAACCTACTTATTCTATAGATACACCACCACCAACGGTTTCTGGAAAAATCCACGTAGGTCATATTTTTTCTTATACTCAAGCAGAAGTAATTGCAAGATTCAAAAGAATGCAAGGCTTTAATGTTTTTTATCCTTTTGGTTTTGATGATAATGGTTTACCAACAGAAAGATTAGTTGAAAAAGAAATAAATAGAAAAGCCTCTGAAATGCCAAGAAAAGAGTTTATTGAAACCTGTTTAAATATTACCGAAAAATATCGTCAAGAATTTAAAGGTTTATGGCAATCTATTGGTATAAGTGCGGATTGGTCTTTAGAATATTCTACTATTTCAGATTATTCAAGAAAAATATCTCAAAAATCATTTTTAGAACTTTATAAAAAAGGCTTTTTAGTTAAAAAAAATGCCCCTGCATTATGGGATATAGAAGTTAAAACCTCTGTAGCACAAGCAGAAATAGAAGATAAAGAATTTGATTCTTTTTTTCATGATATAAAATTCACAATCGAAAATGGCGATGACCTTATCATTGCAACTACTAGACCTGAGCTGTTACCAGCTTGTACAGCCGTTTTTGTAAATCCTGAAGATAGTAGATATACACATCTTATTGGTAAAAAAGTAACAACTCCATTAGGAAAAACAGTAACAATTATGTCTGACGAAAAAGTTTCTATAGAAAAAGGTTCTGGAGCTGTTATGTGTTGTACTTATGGAGATGAAACAGATCTTTATTGGGTAAAAACTTATAAATTAGAAGAAACTATAATTATTACACCTGATGGAAAAATAAAAAATTCTCCTATAGAAGAAATGAATGGTTTATATGTAAATAAAGCCAGAGTTTTAATTGTAGAAAAACTAAAAGAAATGGGTGCTTTAATAAATTCAAAAGCAATTGTTCATAGTGTTAAAGTTTATGAAAGAACAGGAAGACCAATAGAAATAATACCTGTTTCTCAATGGTTTATAAAAACACTTGAAATGAAAGATAAATTGTTAGAAAATGCCGATAAAATAAATTGGTATCCTGAATATATGAAAAAAAGATATGTAGAATGGGTAGAAAATTTAAAATGGGATTGGTGTATTTCAAGACAAAGATTTTTTGGAGTTTCTGTTCCTGCTTGGTATTCTAAAAAAACTGGTGAAATAATTTTACCTGATGAATCTGAATTACCAATAGATCCTGTTTTTGATAAACCAAAAAACTTACCTGAAGGACATACTATTGAAGATATTGAACCAGATTTAGATGTTTTAGATACTTGGGCAACCTCATCTATTACACCTCAAATAAATGCTCATTGGGGTGAAGAGCATCCTTTAGCAAAAAAATTAATTCCTATGGATTTAAGACCTCAGGCACATGATATTATAAGAACTTGGGCTTTATATACTATAATAAAAAGTGAATTACATTTTAATGATATTCCTTGGAAAAATACAATGATTTCTGGTCATGTTTTATTCAAAAAAGGTGAAAAAATAAGTAAATCAAAAGCTCAAAAAATGATGACCCCAGAAGAAATGATAGATAAATTTTCTGCTGATGCAGTAAGATTTTGGGCTTGTAGAGCTTCTTTAGGAAAAGATATCCAATTAGAAGAAAATGAAATAAAAAATGGTTTAAAGCTAGTTACTAAGCTTTGGAATGCAGTAAGCTTTGCTTTTATGAATTTAACTGATTATGATGTAAAAACTAAAGTAAATTTTGAAGACCTTGAAAGCTCTGATAAATGGATTTTATTAAGAATTCAAGAAACTGCTAAAAAAATGGAAGAGAATTTGAATAAATTTGAATTTGGTTCTGCTATGTCAGAATTTGAAAAATATTTTTGGCATGATTTTTGTGATTTTTATCTTGAAATGGTAAAAGATAGAATTTATAAACCAGAAAAATATGAAAATGGTCAAAATAAAAAACTTTCTGCACAATATGCATTATATGTTTCTTTAAATTCTATAATAAAACTTATAGCACCTTATTTACCACATATAACAGAAGAACTTTATCAAAAATATTATAAAGATGATGAAAAAATAATAAGTGTTCATTTAACAAAGTTCCCTGTTGATATTATTCCTGCTCAAGAAAATACCGAAAATATTTTTAGTGGAATAACTAAAGTTATTGAAATAATTGAAGCTGTAAGAAAGTTTAAAACAGATAATAAAATTAGACTTGGTGAAGAAATTGAAAAAGTTATTATAAAATCATCAGCATCTGAATTAGAAATAATAAAGCCTTTTCAAGATGATATACAAGGTGTTTCTAGAACAAGAAGTGTAGTTTTTGAACCTGCTGAAAATTTTGAACTAGATTTTGAAGCTATTGTTGTTTAATTTTTGAATAAAATTTAAATAATTATTTTTGTAGAAATGCATTTAAATGTGTTTCTACTATTTTTTTTGCAAATAAATGCTTTTTAACTATTGCATATACTATAGGGGGTATGATATAATATAAGTATAAAATGTTTAAAAAGAGGTTTAATAAAATGTTTGATATAAAAAATTTATTTAATAATAAAAGCGATTCTAGTTCTACTACTACTAAAAGTAAACTTGAAAAAGTTAAATTGCCTTGTGCTAGTTGTGGCAAAGTAAACAGTGTAGAAGTTAATAAATTAAATAGTTCTCCTACTTGTGGAAGTTGTAAAAATAGCTTAGTAATAATTGATTCTCCTGTAAATGTTAGCAATACTACATTCGATAAAGAAGTTTTAAATTGGCCTGGTATTGTTTTAGTTGATTTTTGGGCAACATGGTGTCCACCTTGTAAAATGATTGCACCTATTTTAGAATCAATTAGCAAAGAAAAAGCTGGAGAAATAAAAGTAGTAAAAGTAAATACAGAAGAAGAAAGATTATTGGCAGGAAAATATCAAATTAGTTCTATTCCAACTTTAATTCTTTTTGATAATGGTCGTCAAATTAATCAAGTTTCTGGAGCAATGCCAAAAGAAAAACTACTTAATTGGATTTATTCATCTATTTAAGGATAAAAATTAAATTCTTTTTGATTAATTATGATTACCTTAGAGACGTATTGAAATACGTCTCTATATTTTGATATTAATTATTATTTGCATCATTAATAAAATTATTTTAATTTCTATATATTAATATCATCAATATATTTTTTGGCAAATTCAATCAAAGTTTCACTAAGTTCCTTAGCCGAAGGGAATCTTTTAAAAGGATTTTTTTCAATACATTTACTAACAATTTTATCTAATTCATCATTACATTCGTAATTATATTTACTAGGAGGATCGGGATTAAGTGAAGTTATTTTTAAAAAAGTGTCTGCATAGCTTTTTCCTTCAAAAGGGTTAAAACCAGTAATAAGTTCATAAAGAATTGCTCCTATAGAAAAAATATCGACTGTATAATCTATTTCTTTCATACTTTGCTCTGGTGCAGTATAAGAAACCGTTCCTAAAATAGATCCTGTTGGAGTTAGTGTAGAAATGTTTTTATCTCTTATTACCCCAAAATCCATTAATTTAATTTTTCTATCATGAGAAATCATAATATTAGATGGTTTTATATCTCTATGAATTATTTTATTTTCATGTATATATTGAACAGCTAAACAAACTTCTATAATTATATTTACTACTTCTAAAATAGGTAATTTCTGTTCTTCACAAAAGTACTTATCAAGATTATGTCCTTCAATATAATCCATTACTATATAGTGGCGATTATTATCTTCAAAAATATCAAAAATTTTACCTATATTATCGTGTCTTAATTTTGCTATAGTTTCAGCTTCTTTTTTAAACCTATTTATAACATCTTCTTTTATATCTTTTGGTAATGTTCTATATATAATAGTAAGTTCTTTTATTGCAACTATTCTCTTTAAAGAAACATCAATTGCTTTATATACAGAACTCATTCCACCTTTTCCTATTTCACCCAAAACAATATATTTACCAATTCTAAATTCTTTTAAGTTTTCTTGTTTTTTTATAGGAATAAAATTTTTAATACCATATTTTATTTCTAATTCTAAGTTTTTACCAGCAATATCTCTTTTTAAATGTTCAATTTCAAATTTAAGATCTTCAAGTTCCTTTCTTTTTGCTTCTGAAACTATGGGTTTATGAAG